>JAAYAH010000018.1 GCA_012719445.1 Actinomycetales bacterium
GGTCAGGCCGCGGTCGTCGTAGAACGTCTCCGCGATCAGCCGACCACCGATCGGTGAAGGTTCCTGGGTCTGGCGCGACCGTTGGTGTGCGTCGAAGAGGGTGTAGCTGGTGTTGTAGGTCTTCCCGTTCGCCTGCACCTTGGCAACGGAGATCCACGACGGCTTCGTGACCGACAGGCCATAGCCGTAGACATAGTTCGGCAGCCGGCCGATGGCCCGTGACGCCGTGGGCAACCACACTTGCGTCAACCGCCCGAGCCTGTCGTAGGTCATCTCAGTGATCTTGTTGTTGAGATCGACGACCTTGATCGGCTGGTTCCAGGCGATGTCGAACCGCGTGGTCTTGGTGAAGCCCTTGGCGTCGGTGACCGCGGTCGTGGTCACCGGCCCGGCGCCGGTGGGGGTGTAGACGGTGGTGGTGGTGGTGTTCCCCGCGGCGTCGGTGACGCTCAGGGGCCTGCCGAGGGCGTCGTAGGTGCTGGTGGAGACCTTCTGCCAGGACGGGGTGATGCCGGTGTAGCTCTTGACCCGGCCGGTCCAGCGGGCCTCACCGCGGGTGGGGGTCTGGGAGGCGCTCCAGGTGGTGGTGTCGTAGGCGGTGGCGGTGTCGGAGATCACGTCACCGGAGGTGGCCGAGGTCGCCGGCAGGGACGCCGCGCCGACGTCGGCGCAGGCCACCGCGAGAGTCTGGGTGCGCGACTCCAGGGCGGTGAGGCCCTTGGCCGGGTTGCGGGCGTACCAGGTGCGCTCACAGGTCTCGTCCCCGGTCACGGCGTCGTCGCCGTTGTCCTGCTCGGTGACCGGCATCCCGTAGTCGTCGTAGGTCGTGGTCGTGGTGCGGGTCCTGGTGGACGTCGACGCACCCGAGGTGATCACGGTGCGGTCCTGGGTCGAACCGGTGCGCACCAGGTGAGCCTTGGCGGTGTACCCGGGGTAGGCGTGGGAGGCGGTCTGCCTGCTCCACGGGGTGGTGACCTTCCCCGACACCTCCGCACCACCGACGCCGTTGTAGGTCACCGACTCCCGCTCCTGACCGGCGTACTGATCAGCGTCGGTGATCGCGGGGGCGTGGATCCCGGTGACCTTCACCGACCGCTTCGACCCGTCGGCCTGCGTGTCACCGTGCATGCCGCGCAGGAACACGCTCACGGTCTGGGAGCGCACCGAGTCGTCGGGGTCCCCGGTGGTGGTAGTGACCTTCTCGAACCCGCGCCACTGCGACCAGGTCCGGTGCTTCACCTTGGAGATCGGATCGTCGGCGTGGTGCCACGCCCCGCCCCCGGCATAGGAGTAGTCGGTCTGCATCGTCGGTGACCCGCCCGTGGGGTCATCGACCATCACGTGGGTGACCACGTACTTGTGGAACCAGTCCAGGACCGGGTCCTCCACCCCGTTGGGGGTCCAGTACACCGGGAAGCACCGCATCGTGTTGGAGTCGGGGGCGCTGGGCATTCGCGACCCGCGCACACACTGCTCGTTGGAGTAGTTCACTGTCACCACCGCACCGGTCTCGGTAGTGATCATCGAGATGCGGGGCTTGGTCAACGGCAGGATGTCATCGGTGGCGTCCACCCGGTTGGGCAGGAACGTGTGCGCGAACCGCACCGGCGGCGTCGCGACCTGGCCGTCCACGGTGTTGGTCTGCTGCACCGCGCTCAACCACAACACCTGGTCCGCGGTCGAGCCGATGTCCCCGGGGTCCAGGAACACCTGGGTCAACGCCCACGAGTCCACCGGCTTGTAGCCGGGCGTGGACGCCGCGGCGTCCCACACCTCGGTACGCACCCCGGTCAACCGCTTCCGGGTGAAGAACGACGGACCGGTCAGCCCGGTGCACGCCTTCCCCGCTGCGCAGATCGCCCCAAAGGGAACGTCGGGCCAGTTGGCCTTGTTGGACTTCGTCAACTCGTCACACCCGTCACCGGAGGCCAGGCACCGCTCCGCCA
>JAAYAH010000145.1 GCA_012719445.1 Actinomycetales bacterium
CCACGCCGCCCCCGGTCTTGGGCACCGAGAGCGCGACGACCTCCAGCGACGTGCGGGTCAGCTTCTTCGTGAACGACGTCCGCGTGGTCAGCCCGGCGAAGCTCCCGTGCGGGGTGATCTTCCCGGCGTCGGTCTTGAGCGTGATCACGTAGGTCTGCTCGATGACCCCGACCACGAGCGCTCCGCCGTCGCTGGTCCGCAGAGCGAGGATCGACTTGGGGTCGGCCACGTGCCGGTCGGTGATCTTCTTGACGACGCTCTTCAGGGCCTTGCGGTCGTCGATGAGGCGCTCGGCGATCTGCCCGCGGAACTCGTCCGCGCCGAAGAAGTCGGCCTCCTTGGCGTTGGGGCCGACCGTGAGCACCTTCGCGTACTTGGCCAGCGCGCTGGTGGGGGTCATCAGCAGGCCCTCGGCGTCGGCGGGCACCGGGTCGGCGCCGACCGTCACCGGGACCGTTGTCGGCATCGTCGCCCCGGGGACCATGGACAGCTCCGACCACAGCGCGTAGGGCTCGCGGGCCCCCTCGGAGAGCATCACCCGGAGCACGGGCACCTCGGCGGCGCTGGACTTGCCCGCCGCGAAGAAGAACCGGGGCCACTCCTTCTGCCGGGTGACCATCCACCGGACGTCGCTCACGACCGGGGCCTTGCCCGCCTTCGTCTTGCGCCGCTTCTCGGCGAGGAACCGCGCCTTGGCGATCGTCCGGTACGGGCCGGTGACGCGGGGACCGAACTTCTTGACGTCCTGCTTGCCGATGCCCGCGGCGAGCGCGCGGTCGACCTCGGCGAGGACGGCCTCGGCCTGGGTCTCGGTGACCACGGGGTGCGGGTCGGGGTCCGGCCGCGGCACCGCCATCCGATCGGCCTCCGCGGTGCAGCCGCTCACCACGAGGACGGCGGCGGTCAGGACGGCGACAGCTCTCACTGCAGCTCCGCCTCCTCCCGGGCCTTGACCCACAACAGCGCCAGCGACACGAGGCCGGCGACGACGAACAGCACGCCGAGAGAGATCACCGCGGGAGCGCCGGACACCCGCTTCTCCCCCGACCAGGTGAAGGTGACGCTCTCCGGGGCGGTGAGCTTGCCGTCCGTCGCCGAGACCAGCCGCCACTCCCCTGGCTGGTCGGTCCAGGACAGGGTCGCCGTGCCCTTGCCGGTGGCCTTGGTGATCCAGATGTCCGCGACCGCGGGGTCGGGGAGGGAGGCGTCGCCGTCCCGCGACCTGGTGATCAACTGGTCCTCGCGCAGGCCGACGACCTGCGTCGCGGCGACGGTCCCCAGGTACTCCTCGACGTCGGCGGCCCTGCCGATGCCGAGGAAGACCGGAGCGTCGGCGTCAGTGCCGGTCGCGACGACCGTCGCCCTCGGACCGGCGAGCCGCAGCATGCCGGGGACCGCCTCGACGACGGGGGTGCCCGGCTCGCCGCGGAACGAACCGACGATCTCGTCCTTCGGCGCCCAGGTGGTGGCGTTCAGGACGCCCAGGACGACGAGCCCGACCCCGACGAGCAGGGCGAGCCAGGCGAGCCACCTGGACCACCACACGAGTCGGGACGTCATGTGCCGGGGCAAGAGCGCTCTCCCTCAGGTCTCGGGCAGTGCGCGACCAGCATAGGTGCCGACCTGGCGGGGGTCCCTCAGTCGGGGGGATTCGCTCACTCGGTGGGGTTCTGCTCCCCGCGGGCCAGCGCGGCCTCCAGCCGCTCCAGCTTGCCGCCCAGCTCGCCCGTCCTGCCCGGCCGGATGTCGGCCTTGAGCACGAGGGAGACCCGTGCCCCGTGCCGGCCGACGGCCTCGACCGCCTGCCGCACCACGTCCATGCACGCGTCCCACTCACCCTCAATGGTGGTGAACATGGCGTCCGTCCGGTTCGGCAGGCCGGACTCCCGGACGACGCGTACGGCGTCCGCGACGGCGTCCGCGACGGATCCCTCCGGGTGGGCGGTCGACGGGGCGACGGAGAAGGCGACGAGCATCCCCCGAGGCTAGTCCCGGACGGGTCCCCCGGCGAGGCTGCCCCGAGCGGGTGACGGCCCTCCCCGGCGGCTCACATCACGGTGCCGGGCGGCCGACGGGATGACACGAGCCTCCACGGAGGGACCTCGGCAGCCACGGAGGGCTGGAGATGACCGCGCCGATCCTCGGCCGCCGGCTGTCCGGCGTCGCGTTCCCACGAACCGGCGTCGCGTCCCGACGGACCGGTGGCGGGTCCCTGCGGACCGGCGGCCCCCGCCGACCGCCCGGCGTCGCGTCCCGGCTGGCCGTCGCGGTCCTGCTGGCCGCCACGATCGTGGCCGTCGGCGAGGGCGTCGTCGTGGGTCACCTCGCCACGGAGGCCGCCGTCCGCGACGCCGTCACCAGGGCCGAGCAGGACGTGTCGGCCGCTGCGGCCAGGTCCGGGTACTCCAGCGACCCGGCGGAGGAGATGGCCTCCTCGCTGCGTCACCTCTCCGCCCGGGCGGACGTGCGGCAGGCCGAGCTCGTCGACGGCCGCGGCACCGACGTCACCGCCGCCGTGCAGGCGCTGCCGGGCGACGATCTCGGGGTGACCGTCCCGGTGGAGCTCGAGGGCCGCCCCGCGGCGGTCCGGGTCGTCCTCCGCGGTGAGCCGATCACCGACAGGGCGGCCGACCTGAGGCGGGGGTGCCTGATCGTCCTGGTCCTCGGATCGCTGCTGCTGGTCCCGCTGGTGTTCGCCCTCGGCGGGCTCCGGCTGGTCGGCCGGTACCACCGGGTCGTGCGGGAGGCCCGGGTCGACCGGCTCACCGGGCTGGGCAGCCGGTGGGCCTTCGAGAAGGATCTGGTCCGGCACACCGAGGACGCCCGCCGCGGACGCACGCCGCTCGCGCTCACCCTCGTCGACGTCGGGGGCGTGGAGGGGGTCCGGGACGGGCATGGGCACCGGCGTGCCGACGCGCTGCTCACCAGGGCGGCCGAGGTGGTCCGGAACCTGCGCGGCGGGCACCGGGCCTACCGGGTGGCCGGGGACGGGTTCGCCGTGATCATGCCGTCGACGACGGCCGAGCAGGCCCGCTCCACGACGGCGGGGTGGCCGGAGCAGATCGCCGCCGAGGCGGCACCGTTGACCGCCGACGTCGGGGTGTGCGCTCTCGGCGAGTACTGTCCCGACGCCGAGACCCTGCTCATCGGCGCGGAGGCCCGGCTGGACGACGCCAGGGACCGTCGACGCGACGGTCCCCCGGCCGACAGGATCACGGACGAGGACCTCTGGGACCTCGGCCGACTGTCGGACACCGGCCCCGGCCGCTGAGGCCCCCGGCCACTGAAGCCCCCCGACACCGGCCCTGGCCGCCCCGACGCGACCCGGCGGCCGCCCACCGCCGACGCCCTCGGATCACCGGTGCAGGGCGATCCGGTTCCGGCCGAGGGATTTCGCCTGGTAGAGGGCCGTGTCGGCGGCCTGGACCAGGTCGACGGGGTCGCCGTCATCCCGGGAGGCGCTGACGGCGATCCCGATGCTGACGGTCACGACGGGCGCGACGGAGGACTCCTCGTGCGGGATCGCGGCCTCGTCGAGGCTGCGGCAGAACCGGGCAGCGACCGCCTGCGCCCCCGAGAGCCCGGTGCCCGGCAGCACGACCGCGAACTCCTCCCCGCCGTAGCGGCAGGCCAGATCCTCGGCACCGTGCGTGGAGAGGTCGAGCAGGGCGGCGACCCTGCGCAGCGCCTCGTCCCCGGCGAGGTGCCCGTACCGGTCGTTGAAGGACTTGAAGAGGTCGATGTCGATCATGAGGAGGGCCAGGGGGTCGTCGGCGTCCGTACGTTCCGACCAGTGCTCCCGCAGGTGCGCCTGGAACGCCGACCGGTTGGCGATCCTGGTCAACCCGTCCAGCAGCGCCATCCGCTGCAGCTCGCCGTTGGCCTGTTCGAGGTCCCGGGTCCGCTGGACCACCAGCTCCTCCAGGGTCGCCGCGTGGCGGCGCATCTCCTGGGTGCTGAACACGGTGTCCAGGGTCCGGCTCAGGTCCATCCGGAGGGTCTCGGACACCGGGACCGGCCCCAGGTCCGGCTCGAAGAGCAGGTACCCGAGCTGCCGGTCCAGGACGGTGAGCGGGAGGTACACGAGGAAGCCGTTGAACGACTCCGCCCGCTGCCGGGCGGGGAGGATCTGGCAGGACAGGAACAGGTCGGCGTCCGTCGGGTTCTCCCCACCCGCGCCGTGGTCGAGGACCAGCCGGGCGTGCCGGTGCCGGACGCCGTCCGCCGTGATCGTCGCGCTGCTGTGCTCGTAGGCCACGAGGAAGCAGCGGGTGAGGCCGAGCCCGGCCACCCGGGAGGCCAGGGTCCGGCTCACCTGGTCGAGGTCCCGGCAGTGGATCAGCTCTCGGCTGAGCTCCAGGACCCCGCGGTTCACGGTGAGGTTGGCGTGTCCGGTGCGGGCCATGGTCACGGCGCGGGAGACGGCCTCGGGGTCCTCCGGTGAGGTGGCCAGCGTCGAGCCGCGGGCGACGAGCCGGCACGGCACCAGGACCGTGCCGGCCGGCGGGGCACCGTCCATCCGGGCCAGCAGCAGCTCGGCCGCCGTCGCCCCCTGCCTCTCCAGGTTCTGGTCGACCGTGGTCAGCCCCGGCCAGGTGAGGGAGGCCAGCGGGTAGTTGTCGAAGCCGGTGACGACGGCCTGCTCCGGCACCCGCAGGCCCACGTCGGTGAGCGCCCTCATCGCCCCGAGGGCGCACCAGTCGTCCGTCGTCACCACGGCGTCCAGGTCCCGGTGCCGCCGGAGCAGCCGGGCCGTCTCGCGGTAGGTGGTGTCCCGGTCCGACTCGCCGACGATCACCAGGTCCTCGTCGAACGGGATGCCCCGCCGGGCCAGCTCCCGCCGGAACACCCGTTCCCGCTCCAGGTGGTCCGGCTGGTGGGACAGGCCCCTGACGAAGAGCGGCCGCCGCACCCCCACCCCGTCCAGCAGGTGCTCCATGAGCAGGGTCATGCCCATGACGTTGTCGCCGCGCACGCAGGAGGCGCCGGGCAGGTCCTGGGCGATGTGGACCGCCGGGATGCCGAGGGAGTCCAGGAGCCGGAACATCGCCAGCTCCTCGACCTCGGACAGGCAGTTCGTCGTGATCACTCCGGCCGGCGTGTTGTGCAACAGGATGCACCGCAGCGACTCCGGCAGCCCGGGGATCTGCGGGTCGTCGAGGTGCGCGACCAGTCCGATCCCGGCCTCCGCCAGCCGGCGGCGCATCCCGCGGAGCAGGCCGCTCTGGTAGACGTCGACGGCGGTCACGATGACCACCACGAACCGCTCGGCCACGCCGCCCTGACCCCCTAGCCGCCGACCGGGCCCGACCCCGGCCTCCGTCCGGGCCCTGTTCCCTGGCCACGGACGCACCTCGCCGTCCCTGGTGGCTTCGACACCCCCGGCGAGCCGCTTGAACTCCTCCGCGGGACCCGCTGAACTCCTCCACGGGACCCGCGCTCAGCCCCAGTGCGCCGGACGGGCCAGTGGCGGGGACAGCGCGGTACGCCGATCACCCCGCGCGGCGTCCAGTTGGGCCTGGGTGAGGAAGAGGCATCCGGTGAGATCCGCCCCGCGCAGGTCCGCCCCGCGCAGGTCCGCCCCGGTGAGGTCGGCGCGGCGGAGATCGGCTGTGGTCAGGTCGGCCCCGACGAGGCGCGAGCCGCGCAGGCTCGCACCCCGGAGGTCGGCCCCGCGCAGGTCCGCCCCGACGAGATCCGCCCCACGCAGATCGGCGCCGACGAGATCCGTCCCGCGCGGCTGCCCCGCGCGGAGCGGGACGTCACGTCGCGCCGACTCGCTGACCCGACGCAGCAGGACGTTGGCCTCGTCCAGGACCGCGCCGACGTCCAGCGCCAGCAGGGCCTCGACGTCGCCGACGGTGAGGCGATCCACCCGCTCGATCGCGTGCCGGAGCCGCTCGGCGAGCAGACGGTCGGCCGGTTCCAGACCCTCCGCCAGCTCCAGCGCCTCGACCAGGTACCGGAGCAGTTCGTGGAGCTGCCGCACGATCGGGAAGACCCTGGTCATGAGCTCCGTCACCCCCGGCGCGCTCCGGTCCCGGCCGGCGAGGGTGACCTGCGAGACCTTCTGCCCCGCGCCGAAGCAGTCGTAGACGGCGCAGCCGAGGAACCCCAGTCCGCGCAACCGGGAGTGAACCGCGCACCGGTGGTCCTGTCGGAGGTGGGTGCAGGGGGTCCCGGCCGGCTTGTCGAAGGGGAAGTCCGCCGAGGCCGAGAAGGACAGCACGACGCAGCAGAGCCCGAGACACCGCTCGCAGTCCGCGCGCAGGGCGGACGCCAGATCGTCCCACCCCGAACGGCTGCCGGGGACCGTCATCGCGCTACCCGCCGTTGAGCCCGTCGAGCAGCCGGCCGGCGGCGCGGTAGGGGTCCAGCCGGCCGGCGACCACCTCGACCGCCAGGTCGGTGAGCCGGTTGCCGTTCGCGAAGCTGCCGAACCGCTCGCGCAGGGTGGTCAGCGCGATCGCCTCGATCTCCCCCGACGCCCTGCGGGTCCGCCGCGCCGCCAGCTCGCCGGACTCCCCCGCCCAGAGCTCGTGATCCCGCAGCGCCGCCACGACCTCGTCGACCCCCTGGCCGGTCGAGGCGACCGTCTTGATCACCGGCGGCTTCCAGGCACCCTCCTGGTGCCTGTCGCCGAGCCGGAGCATGGCGCGCAGCTCCCGCACCGCGATGTCCGCGCCGTCCCGGTCGGCCTTGTTCACCACGAAGACGTCACCGATCTCCAGGATGCCCGCCTTCGCGGCCTGGACGCCGTCCCCCATCCCGGGGGCGAGCAGGACGATCGTCGTGTCCGCGAGGGAGGCGATCTCGACCTCGCTCTGGCCGACGCCGACGGTCTCCACGAGGACGACGTCGCAGCCTGCGGCGTCGAGGATGCGCAGCGCCTGCGGGGTCGACCAGGACAGGCCGCCCAGGTGGCCGCGGGTGGCCATGGACCGGATGAAGACCCCGGGGTCGAGGGCGTGCTCCTGCATCCGGATCCGGTCACCGAGCAGCGCGCCGCCGGAGAACGGGGACGACGGGTCGACGGCGAGCACCCCGACCCTGCGGTCCTCGGCCCGGAGGGCCGTGACGATGGCCGAGGTCGTCGTCGACTTGCCGACCCCGGGGGAACCGGTGATGCCGACGACCGTGGCCTGCCCGGTGTACGGGGCCAGCGCGGCCATCACCTCGCGCAGCGCGGGGTGACCGTCCTCGACGAGGGACACCAGCCTGGCCACGGCACGGGGCCGGCCGGCCCTGGCCTGCTGGACGAGTTCCGGGACATCGACGGCGCGCGCCACGATGGCGTGCTCCTCCCCTGGGTTCGGCTCTCCGCTGCCCGTTCCGGCCGGGACACGTCGCGTCGCACGCACCAGGTTTGGGCCGGTCTGAGCCTACGTCCACCAGCAGCGCCGACCGTCACGAGGGGCCGGTCGACAGGTGGGCGTTAGGGTGACGGACATGACCAGCGAGGCGTCGGGAGCCGGCCTCCCCCAGGAGTTGTTCACAGCGATCGACCACGTCGGTGTCGCCGTCCCCGACTTCGACGCCGCCGTCTCGCTCTACCGGGACGTCCTCGGCATGCGGCTCGTCCACGAGGAGACCAACGAGGAGCAGGGCGTCCACGAGGCGATGATGGCCGTCGGCGACTCGGGCTCCTGCGTCCAGATCCTGGCCCCGCTGTCGCCGACCTCGACCATCGCCAAGTTCCTCGACCGGTCCGGTCCCGGTCTGCAGCAGGTGGCCTACCGGGTCACGGACGTCGACGCCGTGTGCGCGGTGCTGCGCGATCGCGGGCTGCGGCTGCTCTACCCCGAGCCGAAGCGCGGCACGGCGGGCAGCAGGATCAACTTCGTCCACCCGAAGGACGCGGGCGGTGTCCTCGTCGAACTCGTCGAGCCGGCGAGACCCTGACACACCCTCACTATACGTATTACGTACGTCACATTTCGTCATCTCTGCTGGGGTCGGGGCCGACCGTCAGCTCTCGGCGGGAGCCCAGGCGACATGCTCCTACGACGACCGGGTGACGACCGCGTATCAGCTCACCCGAGCCACCCGCACCCGGGCAAAGGTGGGAGTACTCTGCGTCGCGCTGACCGAAACACACGGCGACCATGCACCGGGAGCCGGCACGGCGAGCACCCGTCGGCCGTCGACCAACGGCCCATGCTTTCCTTGGATGGGTCGTCACCCGTACGGATCGCCGTCTCGTCGTGAACACCAGGGCCCGCGCGGGCCTGCAGGGGAGGTCCCACATGGCCGCCGAACAGATCCAGCAGCCCTTCCAGATCGTCATGCGCGGCTACGACCGCCAGCAGGTCGATGACCGGATCGACTCCCTGGAGTCGGCACTGCGCACCACCCGGGCCAGGGTCGAGGAACTGGACAGGCAGGCCATCAAGCTGGCCTCGGAGGTCGGCGACGCGCATCGCCAGCTCCGCGAGGTCGAGCGCCCCTCCTACTCCGGTCTCGGGGCGAGGATCGAGCAGTTGCTCCGGCTCGCCGAGGAGCAGGCGAGCGATGTGATCGCCGCTGCGACCAAGGACGCCGAGGACACCCTCGCCAAGACCCGCCTCGAAGCCGCGCAGATCAAGGCCGCGGCGCAGAGCGAGTCCCAGGAGACCCTCGCGACCGCGCAGCGGGAGGCGTCCGAGGTCCGGGCCACCGCGACCCTCGAGGCCGACGAGATCGTGGCGACGGCGAACCGCCGTGCCGAGGAGATGGTGGCCATCGCGGAGCGCGAGGCGGCCAAGCTCAAGTCCGTCACCGAGCACGAGACCAGCGAGAAGCGCGCCACCGTCGAGCGCGAACTGGCGCGGGCCCGGGCCACCGCCGAGCGCGAGGTCACCGAACTGCGCGCGGCGGCGAAGCGGGAGACCGACGAACTCCGCGCCGCGACCAAGCGCGAGACGGACGAGCAGCGCACCACCGCCGCCGCCCTTCTCGAGGACGCCCGCAACACGGCCGAGCAGATGAACACCGACCTCGACCTCCAGATCGCGGCCCGGCGGGAGGAGGCGGAGCGTCAGGACGCCGAGCGGCACGAGCAGGCCGTCCAGCAGGCCACGAAGCTCGTCAGCGAGGCCGAGCAGCGCGCCGCGGCGGCCGAGCAGCGCGCCCACAAGGCGCTGGAGCAGGCGGAGGCCGTCCGCCGGGACGCGGACGAGCACGCGAAGTCGCTGGTCAGCAACGCGCGCAGGAACGCCGATCAGATCGTGTCCGAGGCCCGCACCCACTCCGAGAAGATGGTCACCGAGGCCCGCACCGAGCTCGACCGCGAGCGCCGCTCCATGCAGCGTCAGGTCGACGACCTCATCCGCCAGCGCGACAGCATCACCGGTCACCTCGACCAGTTGCGGCACCTGCTCGGCTCGATGCCCGTCCCCGGGCTGGAGAAGCTCGCGGACGCCGCGAACGCGGCCGCGCCGGCCCGTCCCCAGCGGGTGGACGAGGTGCAGACCGCAGGCGAGATCGCCGGCCCGTCCGACGTCGACGTCGCCTCAGCGGAGAAGACGGCGGGCGCAGCCCGGAGATGACCGAGAAGACGGCGGGCGCAGCCCGGAGATGACACCGGAACGTGTGGTGTCAGTGGCAGGCTGGGACGGCAACCCCTGACGTCTGTCCGTCCTGACACGCCCCGGGAGGGTTCATGTCCCCCGAGTCCTCGCCCCCGGTCCCCGGCTCCCCCCAGAGATCCGGGAACGGCAGGGAGACCCCGGGCACAGGACCCGACGGACAGGAGCCCCCTGCCGGGCCGGAGACCGCTGCCGGGCCGGAGACCGCTGCCGGGCCGGAGACCGCTGCCGGGCCGGCATCTCCGGAGACCCGGCCGGAGGACCCGCCACCGGTGCAGGACGCCGGCCACGGCGGTACCCGGCAGGTGCCGGGGGAAGCCGCCCTCACGGCACACGCGCCGGTGAGCGCCGGACCGCCGGAGGCCGGTCGGCCGGTCCGGCACGACGACCACGCCGGCCGGTTCGGGGTCCCCGGCCTGCCGGTGAGCAGGAACAACCCGTTCTACGTCGGGTTCGTCGGCACCATCGGAGTCCTCACCGCGTGGTTCCTGCTCAAGCAGTTCACCCGGCTGTCCCCCCTGCTCATCCTCATCGCGGTGTCCCTCTTCCTCGCCCTGAGCCTCGACCAGCTCGTGCAGACGCTGCAGCGGCGGGGCCTGTCCCGCCGGGTCTCGGTGACGATCGTCCTGGTCGGAGCGGTCGGCCTCTTCTCCGGATTCGTCTCGGCCATCTCCCCGCTGCTGGTCCAGCAGGGCACCGAGCTCATCGATGCCACCCCGGAACTGCTCGGCCGGCTGCAGGAGTCGAAGCTGTTCCAGCAGCTGGACCGCGAGTACGGGATCGTCTCCCAGGCCAGCACCGAGATCCAGAACCGGCTCGCCACCGGCGACACCGCCGTCCAGCTCTTCGGCGGGATCTTCGGCGCCGGGAAGGCCCTGGTCTCGGGGATCTTCAGTGCGTTCACCGTGCTCGTGCTGACCCTGTACTTCCTCGCCTCGCTGCACGCCATCGCAGACGCCGGGTACCGGCTGGTGCCCGCCTCCCGCAGGGAACGGGTGCGACTGCTCGGTGACGAGATCATCCGCCGGATCGGCGGCTACGTCGCGGGTCAGATCGGGGTGGCGAGCGTCAACGGATTCTTCACCTTCATCCTGGTGAGCATCTGCGGCCTGCCGTACAGCGTCGTCCTGGCGATCACCGTCGCCCTGCTCGGGCTCATTCCCATGATCGGTGCGACCCTCGGCGCCCTCGTCGTGATCATCGTCGCGCTGTTCAGCTCCTGGAAGCTGGCCGTCGGCATCGCGATCTACTACGTCGTGTACCAGCAGATCGAGAACTACGTCGTGATGCCCAAGATCATGGCGAAGACGGTGTCGGTTCCCGGCTCGGTCGCGGTGGTCGCGGCACTCGCCGGCGGGGCACTGCTCGGGGTCCTCGGCGCCCTCGTGGCCATCCCCCTCGCCGCTGGAGCCCTGCTCATCGTGCACGAGGTCCTCGTCCCGCGACAGGACCGGTGCTGAGGCCTGCGCCGGGGTCACCCCCGCGTGTCGCCGTCCGGTCGTGGCGCCGCGCCTGGGTCGTCCGGTCAGGGTGACCCGCCTGGGTCGTCCGGTCAGGGTGACCCGCCTGGGTCGTCCGGTCGTGGTGACCCGACGGGGTCAGGCCACCCTGACCCGCAGGACCAGGCCGAGGAGGGCGTCCGCGACCGCCTCGGGGCACTCCAGCGGTGACAGGTGCCCGCCGCGGGGGACAACGCCGAGGACGGCGTCCGGGAGCACCGCCGCCATCTCCCTCGCGGTCTGCGGCGGACTCAGCGTGTCCTCCTCCCCGACCAGGACCACCGTGGGGACGTCGAGCCCGCGCAGGGTGGGGATCGAGTCGGGACGGCACGCCATGGCCCGCTGTGCCCAGGCCACCCCGGCGGGAGGCGCGGCGGCGAGCGCCTCCCGCACCCACGCCACCACCTCCGGCCGCGAGGACCGGGTGGTCGCCCCCAGCAGGGTGTCGATCATGGGGGCGAGAGCCCTGGTGCCGGCGTCCCCGGTGACGGCCGTCGCGATCCGCTCCCGGTTGGCTGCGGCCTCCTCGGTGTCGGCGTCCGCCTTGGTGTCGACCAGGGCGGCTCCCGCGAGCCGCTCCCGGTGCCGGCGGGCGAAGGACATGATCACGTAACCGCCCATGGAGACCCCGGCGAGGATCGCCCTCCGGTGGCCGGTCCGGTCGAGGACGTCGGCGACGGCGTCGGCGTAGGTGTCGAGGCTCGGCGGACCCTCGGCCGACGGACTGTCGCCGAACCCCGGGAGGTCGACGAGGATCAGGTCGAGCACGCCGAGCCGTGCCCGCACCTCCGCCCACATCCGGCGGTCCAGGGGGAAGGCGTGCAGCAGCACGAGCGGAGGGGCGGAGCCGGTTCCCGAGGGAGCGGACCGTGCCGGACACCACTCGTAGGCGACCTCTGGACCCGTGCTGGACATCCCGTCCTCCTCCCGGCCCGCGGGACCCCGCGGTCGAGGCGACCCTAGCGATCCGACACGCGGCGGTGACGTCGCGGGGTGGCGACGGACGGGTGGCAGGCTGCTGGAGGCGCGACGCCCGGCGTGGTGTCCCCGCGGGTGTCCGGCTTGACTCTGCCCCAGCGGGAGAGTCGACGGTGGTCCAGGAGGTGGTCATGGAGAACCTGCTGCCGATCGGTCGCTTCTCGGACGTCTGCCGGCTGTCGATCAAGGCACTCCGGCTCTACGACGAGCTCGGCCTGCTGCACCCGGCCCGGGTCGACGCGTCGTCGGGGTACCGCTACTACACCTACACCCAGGCCAACCGGGCCGAGGCGATCAGGGTGCTGCGCTCCCTCGACATGCCGCTGGACGACATCAGGGAGGCCCTGGCGGGCGACGACCCGACCGCGGTGCTCGAACGGCACCGGGTCCGGTTGGAGGCCGAACTCGACCGGCGCACCCGGATGCTCTCCTACCTTCGCCGGCTCATCGAGAGGAAGGAAGGTGTCATGCCGTACGAGATCACCGTCAAGGAACTCCCGTCGCAGCACGTCGCGACCCTGACCCGCCGGACCTCGGCCGCGACCCTCGGCGAGGACGTCGGCGGCTGCTTCGCCGCCGTCGGCGCCGCCCTCGGGGCCGCCGGGGTGCCGCCGGTGGGGCCGCCGTACCTGGTCATGCCGGACGTCATCGACCAGGAGACGCCCGGCCGCATCGTCGTCGGGTTCCCGGTGGCGGTCCCGTTCCCCGGGAACGGTGAGGTCGTCGGCGAGGAGGCGCCGGCCATGACCGTGGCCTCGACCGTGCACCGCGGTCCGTACGAGGAGGTCAGGCCCGCGTACCACACGCTCCAGGGCTGGATCCAGGAGCACGGTCACCAGGTCACCGGGCCGCTCCGGGAGATCTACCTCACCGACCCGAACTGCACCCCCGACCCCGCCGACTACGTCACCGAGGTCCAGTACCCCATCGGGTGACTCCCGTCCCGATGCGTCCCGGCCAGACCTGTCCCGACGCGTCCCGGCCCGACCCGCATCCGCCCACTGCCCGCATCCGCCCACCGGTGGCCAATGGGGCTCAAAACTCAGAAATAACCCCGATTGGCCACCAGTGGGCGGTGCCACGTGGACGGCGCGGCTGTGTGGGCGGTGCCACGTGGACGGCGCGGCTGTGTGGACGGTGCCGCTGTGTGGACGGTGCCGCTGCACCAGCGGGTCTGGCCTAGCGGGTCGGGCCGCGGCGGGCTCTCGCTCTCCAGCACGGCGTGTGCCAGTGCCGTCGGTCGGTCACGTCCCCGAAGGCCCCGATCGGCCCGTCCGCCGACCAGGCCACCACGTGCGGCGTCCCGGGAGCGATCTCCTGGTCGCAGCCGGGGCACCGGTACTCCTTGGCGGTGGCCGGTCCCGGGATCCGGTGCACGTACCAGTCGCCGTCCGGGTGCCGTTCCACCCGGCCGATCCCCGAGAACACCCTGGCCTCGTCGACGGGCTCGGGACCGCCACGGCGCGACTGCCGACCCCTGCGGCGGGGTCGGTTGCTGCGTGGCACACCCCCAGTGTCCTCGGTCACCGGGAGCCGGGTCCGCTACCCCCGGGACGGCGGGCCGGGACGGCGGGTGCCGGCGGTCCCGCGCACAATGGGTCCGCCGGGACCCGCCACGGGGACGGCGAGCGGATGACGAGCGACGGTGCGGGCCGGGGACGGCCTCACCCGGAGGGAGCGGATCCCAGGTGCCCACCTACGACGTGCGCTGCCGCACCTGCGGCCGGACCTTCGAGATCTCCCGGCCCATGGCACGGGCCGACGACCCCGCGCCCTGCCCCGACGGTCACGACGACACCGTCCGGCTGCTGCCCGCCGTCGCGGTGACCCGAGGGACCTCAGCCCCTCCGGCGCCGAGCTGCGGGGCTCCCGGCTCGGGAGGCTGCTGCGGAGGCGGCGGCTGCGGCTGACACCGGCGGGACCGGTCAGCCCCCTGGTGCGGTCGGGACCGGTCACCCCCTGGTGCGGTCGGGACCGGGCCGCACCAGCTGCACCGACCCCACCGGGACGAATCCCGAGGCCAGCACGGTGCGCAGCGACGCCGCATTGCCCGGGGCGACCGCGGCGAGCACCGGTGTCCGCTCCGGGACCAGCCCGAGGGCGTCGGCGAGCAGGGCCCTGCCCCTGCCCTGACCCCGCAGCCGCGGCTCCACCTCGAACGCCAGCTCCGGCAGGCCGCCGACACCCGCGGTGAGGGTGACCAGCCCTCGGTCGTCGGCGAAGACCCGCACCCGCTCTCGCCACCGCAACGAGTGCGCCACCCGCGGATGACCCGCCGCCTCCGCCACGGGAAGCTCCGGCAGCTCTGTCGTCCCGGTGCCCCTGGCGACCAGGAGCACGTCGAGGGTGTCGATCTCCCCGCCCGGTCCGGCGAGGGCGAGGACGACGGCGGGGAGCGTCGCTCCGCCGAACCCGTCCGCGCCGCAGCCGAGGAGGCGGGCGCGGGACAGGGTGGTCGCGACGACGGCGTGACCGGTGAGAGCGACGACCGCCTCCACCCCCGGGAGGTAGGGAGGGACGACCTCGACCTCGCCGTCGGCCGGGGGGAAGGCCCCGCCAGCGGCCGCGACGAGCCTCTCGCCCAGGGGGTGCCGGAACGACCTGTCAGGGATCACCCGACCAGGATGCCCCGCCTCCGTCCCAGAGGATGCCCCGCCTCCATCCCCCGGAGATGCCCGCCTCCGTCCCCCCGGGATGCCCGGCCTCGGTCTCCGGGAGACGAGGCCGCCCCCGGGGTCACGCGGAGCGCGCCCCGGCGACCGGCTAGCCTCGCACGAGTGCGTCTGGTCATCGCCCGCTGCTCCGTCGACTACGCCGGACGGCTCACCGCCCACCTGCCGACGGCGGTCCGGCTGCTCCTGGTCAAGGCGGACGGTTCCGTGCTCGTGCACTCCGACGGCGGTTCCTACAAGCCGCTGAACTGGATGTCGCCACCGTGCCGGTTGGAGGAGTCGGACGGCGAGTGGCGGGTCGTCAACAAGGCGGGCGAGGAACTGCGGATCACCCTCGACGAGGTGCTCCACGACTCCACCCACGACCTGGGGATCGACCCGGGCCTGACCAAGGACGGCGTCGAGGCACACCTGCAGGAACTGCTCGCGGAGCACGTCCACACCCTCGGCAACGGCTGGCGGCTGGTCCGGCGCGAGTACCCGACCCCGATCGGACCGGTCGACCTCATGTGCCGGGACGCGGACGGCATCAGCGTCGCCGTCGAGGTGAAGCGGCGCGGCGAGATCGACGGGGTCGAGCAGCTCACCCGGTACCTCGACCTGCTCAACCGGGATCCCCTGCTGGCGCCGGTGCGGGGTGTGTTCGCCGCACAGGTGATCAAGCAACAGGCCAGAGTGCTCGCCGAGGACCGCGGAATCCGTTGCGTGACCCTCGACTATGACGCGCTGCGTGGAATCGACGACCCCACCGCCCGCTTGTTCTGACGGCCCACGATTGTTCTGACAGATCCCGGCCTCGTTCCCCGCCCGACATCCCCGGCGACGTTCCCTCGGCCGACATCCGTTGCCGTGTTCTCGCGGGACGACGTCCGGATGCCGTCGCGACGGGATCCCGGGTCAGGCGTGTTGCCGTGGCCGGGGGGTGGAGACCGACTCGGGGTGTTCCCTCAGGTAGTGGTCGGTAAGGGTCTTGCTCGCCTCGCCGGGCCGGTACGCGACGGTGCGCCGACAGATCTGGCAACGCACGACCGGGAGTTGGGTGACGGTCACGGGGAAACGGAGGGACTTTGAATTCTTCATTTGTTCCTCATCGTGCCAGATCCCGAACCGGGTGTCGGAACCAGGGTGAGGCACGGAGCCCGTCGTGTCCATTGCATCTCCCCAGGTGGCCGAGCCTTCACGGAGTGTGATAAGCCCTTCGGCGGACTTTCGTGATCCGACGGGACCCGTTCGGCCATAGCCTCCTTTCCCGTGCGTTACCGGATACCTCACATTCCCCGGCGCCACCGCGCCGGACGCGCACAGAACCAACGCCTGCTCTCGTCGATCCACCCGTCGAAGACCAGCCCCGCAGCGGCGAGCTCGGCGCGCAGCTCGTCCTCCGTGATCCGCGCGGCGGTGAAGCGCTGGGTCCACCTCCGCTCCCCCACCCGATAGGTGATCACCGCCGAGACCCCGCCGTCGTCGAGACCGAGGACGGCGAGCCGCACCGCGACGTCCCCGAGCATCCCCTCGTCGCCCTCCCCCACCCGCTGGGTGTCGAACCACTCGGGCGGATGCCACTGGATCACGACCAGGCCCGATCCGCTGACGTGCCTGCGGCAGGCTGCCAGCAGTGCCGCTCGCCGCGCCGGATCGGGGGTGTTCACGAGATGGCTGGCCAGGAGCACGGCGTCGAACGTCTGCCCGAGCCTCAGGTCCTCGATCCTGGCCAGCACCGTGGCCGCCCCGTGCACCTGGGCGAGCATCTCCGCGGAGGAGTCCACCCCGACCACGAGGTGTCCTCTCCGGCCGAGCGGTCCGGCGATCCGGCCGGTCCCGCAGCCGAGGTCGAGCACCCGGCTGCGCGCCGGCAGGACGGCGTCGACGAGCTCCGGTTCCCCGTTGGCCGGCAGCAGGCGGTACACCTCCACGGCGCACCCGTCCTCGGTGATCGGCCCGGGTCCGGTGCCGGGACGCCGTCGACCGCCCATCACCCGCCCCCCCTCCGACGGCCGTGCCCCTCCCACAGCCCTGACCCATCCTCCCCCGGACGACGCCTTCGCAGGGGAAGGCGTGTCCGGGGGAGGCGTGTCCGGGGAGGGGTCACCGGACGACGGTGGTCAGGCACAGCCCGGGCCGGGCCCAGCCGTGGTCAGGAACGGCCGTGGCCAGGGCCGGCTGTGACCAGGACCGGCTGTGGTCAGGACCGGCCGTGGTCAGGACCGGCTGTGGTCAGAAGGTGAGGCTCCAACGGTCGAGCCGCCCGGTGTCCCAGGGGAACATGTCCTGGACCCGCAGCCGCCAGGTGCCGTCGGCGGGGATGGACGAGGCGTCCACCGAGTAGGTGCGCCGGACGTCGTCCGCGCTGTCCATGCCGTTCGACCGCTTCAGCCGGAAGGTGGTGCCGTCCGGGGCGACGAGGTCGATGACGAGGTCACCACGGTAGGTGTGGGTCACGGCCACTCCCACCTTGAGCTCGTCGGACGCGTTCCCGGCCCGGCCGGAGACCTCGATGGTGCTCTCCACAGCCTCTCCCCCGTCGGGGATGTCCATCGGGTCGGCGTTCTCGTAGTCGGGGTTCTCCGGCAACGTGCCCGACAGGCCGGGGTTCACGCCGACCGCCCGCCAGGCCCGGTCGACCGAGTGGTGCTGGGGGCTCTCCGGACCGAACAGGTCCGCCGCCGCGCGCAGAGTGGCGTCCCTGGCCGCCGGGTAGTCCGTCGTCGAGGTGAAGTACGTGGTCAGCGCCCGGTACCAGATCCTGACCGCGTCCTCCCGGCCGATCCCCTGGACCACGATGTTGCGCTCGGTCGGGCTCTCGTGCAGGATCCCGCCGATCTCCTTGGGCGTGCTGCCCTCGGCGAGCAGGTAGAAGAAGTGGTTGGCCGGGCCGGAGGAGTAGTGCACGTCCAGCCCGCCGATGCCGTCGTACCAGGAGTCGGGGGATATGCCGTCCCGTGAGGGCTGGTCCTGGTAGCGCAGCGGGGTGCCGTCGCCGTTGATGTCGATCAACTCGCCGACCCGGTAGTCGCCCGGGTCGTTCCCGTTGTAGGCGGCGAACTCCACCGCGGTGCCGAGGATGTCGCTGGTCGCCTCGTTGAGACCGCCCGACTCGCCGTAGTACTGCAACCGGGAGGTCGACGCCGTCAGCCCGTGCGAGTACTCGTGACCGACGACGTCGAGCGCGGTGAGCGGGTGGGCGTTGGCCGCACCGTCGCCGAAGGCGAGGATCCCGCTGGCGCCGTCCCAGTAGGCGTTGCGGTACCCGCTGCCGACGTGCACGTAGGCGTTCAGACCCACGCCGTCGTCCTTGATCCCGTTGCGCCCCAGGACGATCCGGTAGTAGTCCCAGGTCGTCGCGAGACCGTAGGCGACGTCGGCCGCGCTGGTCTGGGGCGAGGCCACGTCACCGTCTCCCCAGACGTCGTCGGTGTCGGTGACCACGACACCCGAGCCGTAGTAGGAGTGCTGGCGGTCCAGGACCGTGTTCTGGCCGCGGGTGGTGTCCCGCAGTTCGAACAGGCTGCCCTGTTCCTCGCCACCGTTCGGCCCGGTGACCACCGGCGCGGTCACCTGCACGGTGTTCAGCGGCACCCACCCGTTGTAGTTCCCGTGTCCCGACCCGGTGTGGATCTCGTCCCAGCTCGCCAGGGTCTTCCCGGACGAGGCGTCGGTGAGCACGTGCAGCCGGCTGGGAGTTCCGTCCTCACGCTGCCCGCCGACGACGCTCTCCCACGCCAGCCGGGGCTTCACGGTCTTCGAGCGGGCGGCCAGCACGACGCGCTCCGAGTCCACCCCCCGAGGGTTCACCCCGAGTCGCTCCGCCGCCACCCTGGCGACACCGTCGGCCCGGTCCTCGCTCACCGCCGCACGGGTGCTCGCGAGCCGGATCGGCCGGCCGGCTGCCCGATCGACGGAGGCGACGGCCCCGGTGCGGGTCTGGTGGACGACGAGGTCCCCGCCGAGGACCCGCAGTCCGTCGTAGGTCCGGTCGTACCGCACGTGACGGCGCCCGTCGTCGTCGACGACCACGTCCGCGACGACGAGTCGCTCCGCCGCGCCCAATCCGAGCCGGGACGTCGTCGCGGCGGCCGAGGTCTGCCCGGCCCGCAGCAACTGCGCCCGTTCCCGGGCGGTGGTGAGCTGATCGTCCTGAGGCGACGGCGACGGCGACGCCGCGATCGCCCCGCCCGGGAGCGCGAGCGCCCCGAGCGTCACCGCGGCAACGGCGAGCGCGCGAGCCCGCGACAGCGGCGCGGTGCTCGTCCTGTCCTGACGTTCCATGACTGGTTCCTCCCTGTCGTCGGGACACCCTCGGGACCGGTTCGGGCACGACGGCGCGCCCGGTTCGGGCACGACGACGCCCCCCGGCCCGGCCGCGACCCCGCCGTCCCCGGAGCGCCACCGCGGCGGTCAACCCCCGCGGCTCCGGGACACAGCAGGCGCACGCAGCCGGCCGGTCCGGTTCCCGGCATCCCTGCTCACGGAGCGAATTCCGCGTCCAGCCCTCGGAAGAAGGCGTGCGAAACAGGCCCCCGAATACTGTGATGAATGACTTGTCGATTGTTGGTCGGCAACAAGAGGGGAAGACCTTTGTCGCCGGTCGGCCTCCTGCAGGTCGTGCACGTACGAGAGGGCGGACAATTCCATGGCGTTCACGAGGGCGAGCGCCGTCCACCCACTCCTTCTGTCGGAAGAGGTTCTCCCCACCCCTGATCCGCCGTCTCACGACGGCCGTCACGAGTACCGGTCACGTACTCCCGCGGTGACGGCGCGGGGCCGTCGCCCGCCCCTGCGCGACCTGACCGTCGCGACCTGACCGTGCGGAGCGGGGCGGGGCCCCGTCCGCGCCCACGCCGGGGTGACGGTCCGCCACGGGAGACGGACCGGTGCCGACGTCCCCTCCCCAGGAGGGCGGCGGTCGACTGCCGGCACCGGGCGTCCCGCGGGCTTGCCCGGTGATACTGCTGGTCAGCGTGCTGTGCGGGAGTGTCGGCGCGGGGCCGTCGCGGGATCGCCGCCAACCGTCCGTCGCCACCCGGTGCCGAGGAAGACCCCTGACCGGCCTTCCCTCGGGGAACCAGGTCCCACCCCTGCCGTGCCGACCCCTGCCGAGGCCATGGCCGAGCGAACCGCCCGAACCCGGACGGCAGACCCCGGCCAGGTCACCTGCGCCGGTGGAATGCCTTCTGGATCGTCACGAAATCGTCACCGAAAGGTTCACCATCATTCCCCAGCAGTCGACATCGATTACAGGTCCTTCGATGGCCCCATCGCCACCGCATTCATCCACCGACCCGCGGTGGACAACGTTGACCGGTGCGATCCGCCCCCGGGAGCGGAACCGTGACCAGCCAATCACTCTTCGCAAGGTCATACAAGCCGAACCGGACATTCTTCAAAAATCTAACGCAGCCGTGACGTTCCACTCCCTGCTCACCTGCGGGGACGCCGGGACCGGTGTCGGGGTCGGTACCCGGTGGCCGGGAGGCGGCCGGTATGCGGTATCGATGACAGCGACGGTCGGCACCTGCTGTCCGTCCGGTGCGAGACGGCTGGCGGCGATGTACAAGCTCCTGTTCACGGTTCTCTTCCGGCACGTCGACCCCGAGACCGCCCACCACCTCGGCTTCGGCCTGATCCGACTGGCCGGCCGGGTGCCGGGGCTGTCCCTGCTGCTGAGCCGGTGGCTCGTCCCGCGGGACGACGCCCTGCGGGTGCGGACCCTCGGGTTCGAGGTCCCTGGCCCGCTGGGGCTGGCGGCGGGCTTCGACAAGGACGCCCTCGGCCCGGACGCGCTCGGCCTGCTCGGGTTCGGCCACGTCGAGGTGGGCACGCTCACCGCGGGCCCGCAGCCCGGCAACCCGCGACCGAGGCTGTTCCGGCTGACCGGGGACCGGGCGTTGATCAACCGGATGGGCTTCAACAACGCGGGGGCGGCCGCCGCCGCGCGGCGGCTGGAGCGGCGACGTGCCCGTGCGGACCGCAGGGGACGGCGCCTGGTGGTCACCGGGGTGAACATCGGCAAGACCAAGATCGTCCCCGAGGCCGAGGCCACCGAGGACTACGTGACCAGCGCGCGCCTGCTGGCCGGGGTCGCGGACTACCTCGTCGTCAACGTCAGCTCCCCGAACACTCCCGGCCTGCGCGACCTCCAGGCGGTCGAGAAGCTGCGCCCGTTGCTGGCCGGGGTCCGCGCGGCTCTCGACTCCGCAGGCCCGCACCGGGTGCCGCTGCTCGTCAAGATCGCCCCCGATCTCGACGACGCCGACATCGACGCCGTCGCCGACCTGGCCCTCGACCTGGCCCTCGACGGCATCGTCGCCACGAACACCACCGTGACCCGGGGCGGTCTCCGCACCGACGCCGCGACGGTCGAGGCGCTCGGGGCAGGCGGGTTGTCCGGGGCACCCCTGCGCGACCGGTCGCTGGAGGTGCTCCGGCGGCTGCGCTCCCGGGTCGGGGACCGCCTCGTGCTCGTGGCCTCCGGTGGCATCGAGACCCCCGAGGACGCCTGGCAGCGCATCCTCGCCGGGGCGACCCTGGTGCAGGCCTACACGGCCTTCATCTACCACGGCCCGCTGTGGCCGCGACGGCTCCAGACCGGCCTGGCCCGGCTGGCCCGGGACGCCGGGTTCGCCACGGTGCAGGAGGCCGTGGGGACGGGCGTCACCCCCGACCCCCGGTGACGGCTCGGCAGGCCACCCGGTGACCGCCCGGGTCCTCTCGCGGTGACCGTCCGAACCGCCTCGCGGTGACCACCGGTCGATCCTGGACGGTGTCTCCCCGCGTGTCGCCGCCGTCGAGCAGACAGGACGTCGAGCAACCGGCATGATCTGGACATGCGGCAACGGATCATCGTCGTCGGGGCCGGGGTCGTCGGGCTGACCTGCGGGGTCCGCCTGGCCGAGAGCGGCGTCGACGTCGACGTGCTCGCCCGTGACCTCCCTCCGGAGACCGCCTCTGCCGCCGGTGGAGCGGTGTGGCTGCCCCTCCTCGCGGCACCGGGATCGCGGTTCACCGAGCTCGCGCTCGGAACCCTGCCGGTGCTGCGGGAGCTGGCCGAGGTGGACGGGAGCGGTGTCCGGCTGCTCACCGGGCACCTGCACACGGCCGGCACCGGTCGCCCCCGGTGGCTCGACGCCGTCACGCACGTCGTCCCCGCGGTCCAGGAGTCGGACCCCCGGGCCGGAGGCGGCGCCGACGGTGGCCGGTCCCCCGGAGCCGGCGGCACCAGGACGGGCCGCAGCGGTCCCCCGGGGGCCGGTGCCGGCACCTGGTGGCGGCTGCAGGTCCCGGTGGTCGACATGCCGCGCTACCTCGGTCACCTGCGCACCCGGCTGGCCGACGCGGGCGGGACGGTGACCCGGCTGCCGCTGGCCCGGCTGCCCGAGCAGGGGCTGGTCGTCAACTGCACCGGCTCCTCGGCCAGGGCGCTGGCCGACGACCCCCAGGTCCGGCCGGTCCACGGCCGGACCGTCGTCCTCGCCGACCCCGGGCTGGACGCCTGGTGGGGTGAGGAGGTCCCGGGCGGGGACGCCGTCCGCTACGTGCTCCCGCACGGGCGCGAGGTGGTGGTCGGGCAGGTGGCCGGCCCCGACGCCGCGCAGGACCCACCGGCCTCCCCCGCCGGAACCCCTGCCGGTCCCCCCGTCGGAACCCTTGGCAGGACCTCTGTCGGA
>JAAYAH010000019.1 GCA_012719445.1 Actinomycetales bacterium
GCTAGCGGAACGCAGATCCGACAGCGCGGTAGACGCGTGGAGAGGGGACTGAGGACGTGACACTCCCTCAGGGCACCGAGGCGGCGGCACGGGTGGCCGACGTGCTGCTGCTGTTCACCGACGGCCCGGACGCGTGGGGCGTCTCGGCGATCGCCCGCGAGCTCGGGCTCTCCAAGGCCGTCGTGCACCGGATCCTGCAGACCCTCGTCGACCGGCGGCTCCTGGTGGCCGACCCGGCGACCCGCGGCTACCTGCTCGGTCCGGCCAGCGCCGCCCTCGGCGCCCGGGCGCTGCGCGAGTCCGACCTCCGGCAGGCCGCGATCCCGGTGCTGCGTCGCCTGCAGCACCTCACCGGCGAGACCACGACCGTCTCGGCCCTGGTGGCCGGGGGCCGGGTCTATCTCGACCAGGTCGCCTCCACCAAGGAGATCAAGATGACCGTCGAGGTGGGCCGGCGATTCCCGCTGTATGTCGGATCCTCCTCGACCTGCATCCTCGCCTTCCTGCCGCGCCAGCAGCAGCAGGCGGTGCTCGAGGGGCCGTTGGAGCCACTCACCCCCGCCACGGTCACCGACCGGGCGGTCCTGGAGGGACGGCTGGAGGAGATCCGCCGGGTCGGCTACGCCCACTCCGACGGCGAGCGCCAGGTCGGGGCGGGCGCCGTGGCCGCACCCGTCTTCGGGGTGGATGGCTCGGCCGTCGGGGCGATCTCGGTCTGCGGGCCGCTGGCCCGCTTCGACCACGAGGCGCGGGACCGCTTCGTGCCGCACCTGCTGAAGGCCTCCCACGAGATCTCCCGCGCGCTCGGCTGGCACGGCGACCTGCCGCTGTCCGCGGCCGGGGGTGCGTCGTGACGGTGCACCGGTCCTGGCTCTACGTCCCCGGCGACCGGCCCGACCGGGTCGGCAAGGCCATCGCCTCCGCCGCGGACGCCGTCGTCGTCGACCTGGAGGACGCTGTCCCGCCGGCCCGCAAGGACCTGGCCCGGCAGACGGTCGTCGACCTCGTCGCGGACTCCGACCCCTCGACGCTCGAGCGGGTGTGGGTCCGGGTCAACGCGCCGACCAGCCCCTGGGGTGGTGCCGACGTCGCGGCCGTGGCAGGCCTCCCGCTCGCGGGACTACGGCTGCCCCGCGCCGCCGACCCGCAGCAGGTGCGCGAGGTCGCCGAGGCCACCGGGCTGCCGCTGCAGCTGATCGTCGAGACCGCGGCCGGGCTGACCCGGGCGGTCGAGCTGGCCACGGCGCACCCGCTGGTCGCCGGCATCGGGCTCGGAGAGAGCGACCTGGGCGCCGACCTGCGGGTCACCGACGACGCCGGGCTGGACTGGGCCCGCGGCCAGATCGTAGTGGCGGCCCGCGCCGCCGGTCTCCCCTCCCCCGTGCAGAGCGTCTGGACGAACGTCCGGGACCTGGACGGGCTGCGCGCGTCGACCCTGCGCGGCCGCGCCATGGGCTTCCTGGGCCGTTCCGTCGTCCACCCCAGCCAGATCCCGACCGTCCACGAGGTCTTCACCCCGTCCGCCGAAGAGGTGGCGTCCGCGAGGGCGATCATCGCCGCCGCCGAGGCCGCACGCGAGCAGGGTGAGGTAGCGATCCTCGACGAGGCCGGGCGGTTCATCGACCCGGCCGTGGTGGACCGCGCCGCCGTCATCACCGACCTGGCCGACTCCCTCGCCACCTATACGCACGTCACAGACACCCTCCCCACCGACGACCGCACCGCCGACACCCTCAACGCACAGGAGAACCCATGACATCGTCGCCCGACACCGCGCCCGCACCGGCCAGCACCGACCCGCTGCTGGCGGCCGTCGGCAGCGGCGTGCGCCTCATCGAGCTGGGCCATCCCCACTTCACCGGCATGCCCACCTCGCCGAACCACCCGGGGTTCCGGATGACGCTGATCCGCCGGCACGGGGACATGGTGCGGCCCGACGGCGGGTCGGCGTCCAACGAGATCATCGTGACCGGCGGGCACGTCGGCACCCACGTCGACGCGCTCTCGCACGTCAGCCACGACGGCCTGCTGCACGGGGGGATCGACGCCCAGGAGGCGCAGCTCGGCGGCAAGTTCCTCCACCACGGCGCGGAGCACACCCCGCCGCTGCTGCGCCGCGGGGTCCTGCTGGACGTGGCCGCGGTGCACGGCGTCGACACCCTCGAGCCGGGCTACGGCGTGACCGCCGAGGATCTGCAGGCCGCGGCCGACCGCGCCGGGGTCGAGGTCCGCCAGGGGGACGTGGCGCTCATCCGCACGGGCTGGGCACGCAACTTCGACGACCCGGCCGTCTACCAGGGCCATCAGAACGGGGTGCCCGGCCCCACCGTGGAGGCCGCCCGCTGGCTCGTCGAGCGAGGGGTGGTGACCACGGGAGCCGACACCACGGCATACGAGCAGATCCCCGCCGGCAAGGGGCACAGCGTCCTCCCGGTCCACCGGATCCTGCTCGTCGAGGCCGGGATCTACATCATCGAGCACCTCAACCTCGAGGAGGCCGCCGCCCAGGGGCTGACTGAGTTCGTCTTCCTGATGGCCCCGCTGCGGATCGTCGGGGGCACCGGCTCCCCCATCCGGCCGCTGGCCGCGGTCTCGGCATGAGCGCCCCCACGGTCGTCCAGCGCCTCGCGACGCTGGCCGAGGACGTGCGCCGGGATGGGCTGCCCGCCGAGCTGCGCGAGGACGTGTCCCGCCGGGTGCTGGACGTGCTGGGCAACAGCCTCGGCGCTCTGGGCCAGCCGGCCGGGAAGTCGGTGGCCGCGCTGGTCACCGGGTGGGGCGGCACGCCCGAGGCGACGGCGATCGGGACGGGCCTGCGGCTGCCGGCCCCGTCGGCGGCGCTGCTCAACGGCACGCTCGCGCACAGCCTGGACTTCGACGACACGCACCTGCCCTCGGTGCTGCACCCCTCCTCCTCCGTCGTGCCTGCAGCACTGGCCGCCGGGGAGGCCGCCGGCGCGACCGGAGCCCAGGTGCTCGACGCCGCCGGGGTCGGCATCGAGGTCGCGGTGCGGCTGGGCATGGGGGGCTATGACGAGGAGCTCGGCAACTCGGAGTTCTTCGAGCGGGGCCTGCACGCCACGTCCATCACAGGGACGGTCGGGGCCGCGGTGGCGGCCGCCATGCTCAGCGGCCTGGACGCCGACGGGATCGCCCATGCCGCCGGCATCGCGTGCAGCATGGGTGCCGGCCTGCTGGAGGCCAACCGGACCGGGGGCACCGTCAAGCGCATCCACTGCGGGTGGGCCGCCCACGCCGGGGTCACCGCCGCCCAGATGGCGCGCCACGGCCTGACCGGGCCCCCGACGGTGATCGAGGGCCGCTTCGGCTTCCTCTACGCCCACTGCGGGGAGCGCTCCGACGCCGACGCCGTGGTGGACCGGCTGGGCGAGCACTGGGAGCTGCCGGGCATCTTCTTCAAGCCCTACCCCTGCA
>JAAYAH010000146.1 GCA_012719445.1 Actinomycetales bacterium
AGCCACCGTCCGGATCCTGGGGCCACCCGCACCGCCCGGTCCCGTGCCCCGTCGCTAGGCTCGGCGATCGTCAGACGCCGGTCGTCCCGGCATCGTCGATCCGATCTCGCCCGGAGGACCTCGGCCGTGCCGCTCCCGCCCGCCCTGACCGCTGCTGCGGGACCGTCGACGGTCCCGTCCCACGCCACCTCCACCTCGGGGCGGTCGGCCGCATGAGCGAGGCGACCCTCGGCTACCTCGACGCCGTCGTCCTCGGCATCGTCGAGGGGCTCACCGAGTTCCTCCCGGTCTCCAGCACCGGCCACCTCACCATCGCCGAGAAGTTCCTCGGCCTGCCGGTCGATGCCAGGGCGGTCACGGCCTTCACCGCGATCATCCAGTTCGGGGCGATCATCGCGACGTTCCTCTACTTCCGCAGCGACATCTCCCGGCTGCTGGTCGCCTGGGTGAGGGGCCTGGCCTCCGCCGAGGCCAGGACGAATCCCGACTACCGGTTCGCCTGGTACGTGATCGCGGGCTCGACCCCGGTCGTCGTGGTCGCCATCCTGACCGAGTCGCTGATCACGGGTCCGCTGCGCAGCCTCTGGGTCGTCGCCGTGGCGCTGGTGCTGTGGAGCGGCGTCATGTGGTGGGCGGAGCGGCGCCCGTCCCAGCGACTGGGGGAGAAGGACCTGCGCCTGCGCGAGGTGCTCGGCATCGGCATCGTCCAGTGCGCGTCGCTCGTGCCGGGTGTGTCCCGGTCCGGTGCCACGATCTCCGCGGGGCTGCTGCTCGGGGTGGACCGGGTGACGGCGACCCGGCTGTCGTTCTTCCTCGCCATCCCTGCCCTCACCGGCGCCGGGTTGTTCGAACTGCCGTCGATCGACCCGTCAGTCGTCGGTTGGGGCCCGCTGGCGGTCGGGACCGTCGTGTCCTTCGTCGTCGCCTACGCATCGATCGCCTGGTTGCTGCGGTTCGTCGCCCGACACCCGATCACGTTCTTCGTCCCGTACCGGATCGTCGCCGGTCTCGCGATCGTCGTCCTCCTGACGACCGGTGTCCTGACCGCGACCTGAGCCGCCCGGGTTAGGCTCCGGGACGTGGACCCGTGGCCGAGCCCCTCCCTGCCGAACCTTCCCGGATCAGGCCCCGCCGTCCGGGTCACCGACACCACGAGCCGTGCGCCGGTGACCCCCGTGAACGGTCCCACCGCCCGGATGTACGTCTGCGGGATCACCCCCTACGACGCGACGCACCTCGGCCACGCCGCGACCTACGTCGCCTTCGACCTGCTCAACCGGGCCTGGCGGGACGCCGGGCACGACGTCCGGTACGTGCAGAACGTCACCGACGTGGACGACCCGCTGCTGGAGCGGGCGCGGGCGACCGGGGTGGACTGGCGGGACCTGGCTGCCGAGCAGACGGCGCTGTTCACGGAGGACATGACGGCGCTCGGCGTGATCCCCCCCGCGGCCTACGTGAGCGCCGTCGAGTCGATCCCCCTCGTCGTCGACGCCGTGCAGGAGCTGCTGGCGCGCGATGTCGCCTACCACGTCGACAGCGGCACCGACAGCGGCCGGGACGTCCCGGGGGACGTGTACTTCTCCGTGCACTCCGACCCGTCCTTCGGGTCGATCTCCCGGCTCGACGAGCAGGAGATGCTGGCCGTCTTCGCGCGACGCGGCGGGGATCCGGACCGCCCCGGCAAACGGCACCCGCTGGACTGCCTGCTGTGGCGCCGGGAGCGACCGGGGGAGCCGTCCTGGGACGGCGGCCCGCTCGGCCGGGGCCGCCCGGGGTGGCACATCGAGTGCACGGTGATCGCCCTCGAGCACCTCGGCCCGACCCTCGACGTCCTGGGCGGGGGGTCGGACCTCGTCTTCCCGCACCACGAGATGAGCGTCGCCGAGGCCGGCCAGCTGACCGGCAAGCAGCCCTGCGCCGGGGCGACCGTCCACTCCGGGATGGTCGCCTACGACGGGGCGAAGATGAGCAAGTCCCTCGGCAACCTCGTGCTGGTGTCCCGGCTGCGGGCCGAGGGCGTCGACCCGATGGCCGTCCGGCTGGCGATCCTCGCCCACCGCTACCGCGACGACTGGGAGTGGACCCCGCAGGGGCTGGCCGCCGCGACCGCCCGGTTGGCGCGGTGGCGTGCGGCGCTGTCCCGGGACGGCGGACCGGCGGCGGACGCCGTGCTCGCCGGGGTCCGCGCGGCCCTGGCCGACGACCTGGACGCCCCCCGTGCGCTGGCCGTCGTCGACGCCTGGGCGGACGCCCAGCTCGCCGTCGGGGGCACCGACCCCGCCGCCCCCGGCCTGGTCGCGCGCACGGCGGACGCCCTGCTCGGCGTCCGGCTCTGACCCGGCGCCGGGTCATGTCGGTTCAGTGCCGCCCCGGGCCGTCGTCACGACGCCGCAGGTACCGCTCGAACTCCCGGGCGATCGCCTCCCCGCTGGCCTCCGGGAGGTCGACGGTGTCCTTGGCCTCCTCCAACTGACGGACGTACTCGGCGATCTCGCTGTCCTCCTCGGACAGCTCGTCGACGCCGCGCTCCCAGGCCCTGGCGTCCTCCGGCAGCTCCTCCAGCGGCACGGTGACGTCGAACAACTCCTCCACGCGGCGCAGCAGCGCGAGGGTGGCCTTCGGCGACGGGGACTGCCCGACGTAGTGCGGCACGGCAGCCCACAGCGAGAGGCTGGGCAGGCCGGCGGTCGCCGCGGCGTCGTGGAGCACCCCGACGATGCCGGTCGGTCCCTCGTACCGGGACGGCTCCACCGCCAACCGCGCGATGAGCTGCTCGTCGTCGCTGGTGGTGGTGACCGGGATGGGCCGGGTGTGCGGCACGTCGGCGAGCAGCGCACCCAGGGTGACCAGCGTGCTCACCTGGAGCCGGGACGCGTGGGAGAGGATCTCCGCGCAGAAGGACCGCCAGCGCATCGACGGCTCGATGCCCCTGACCAGCACGACGTCCCGACCGGCACCGGGCGGGCTCGCCAGGAACAGCCGGGTGGTCGGCCAGGTGACCTGTCGCCGTCCGTCCTCGCCGGTCCGGACCACGGGCCGGTTGACCTGGAAGTCGTGGTAGTCCTGCGGGTCCAGCTCGGCGAGCGGACGGGCCTGCCAGACGCGTTCCAGGTGCGACAGCGCCGCGCTCGCCGCCTCGCCCGCGTCGTTCCAGCCCTCGAAGGCCGCGACCATGACGGGATCACGCAGCGCCGGCACCACCGGCTCCTCGCTCACAGGTCCTCCCTCCGACGACCCTCCCGGGTCCGCGGAGGCGGACCGGGGCCGATGCCGTCACAGCCACCCTACGATCGACCGGAGCGCCCGCCCGACCAGCACCTAGACTTGCGCCAATGAGCGACCGCTCCGACCTCCTCCGGACCACCCTCACCCGCCGTGTCCTGGTCGCGGACGGCGCCATGGGCACCATGCTCCAGGCCGCCGAGCCGACCCTCGACGACTTCCAGGGGCACGAGGGGTGCAACGAGATCCTCAACGTCACCCGCCCCGACGTCGTCTGCGGCGTGCACGAGGCCTACCTCGCCGTCGGCGTCGACTGCATCGAGACCAACACCTTCGGCGCCAACCTGGCCAACCTCGGCGAGTACGGGATCGCGCACCGCGTCGGTGAGCTGGCCGAGGCCGCGGCGCGCATCGCCCGGGATGCGGCGGACGCCTGGACGACCGAGGACCGCCCCCGGTTCGTCCTCGGGTCGGCGGGTCCCGGGACGAAACTCCCCTCGCTCGGGCACACCACCTTCGCGGCCCTGCGCGACGCCTACGCCGAGGAGGTCGCCGGCCTGGTCGCAGGCGGCGTCGACGCGGTCCTCGTCGAGACGGTGCAGGACCTGCTCCAGGCCAAGGCTGCGGTCGTCGGTGCCCGGCGGGCGCTCACCGCCGCGGGCGAGGACCTTCCGGTCCTCGTGTCGGTCACCGTGGAGGCCACAGGCACCATGCTGCTGGGCACCGAGATCGGCGCGGCGCTCACCGCACTGGAGGCGCTCGGCGTCGACGCGGTGGGGCTCAACTGCGCCACCGGCCCCACCGAGATGAGCGAGCACCTGCGGCACCTCGCCCGGCACGCCAGGGTCCCGCTGACCTGCATGCCCAACGCCGGGCTCCCGGAGCTGACCAGGGACGGCGCCCGCTACCCGCTCACCCCGGACCAGCTCGCCGACGCCCACGACACCTTCACCAGGGAGTTCGGCCTCGGCCTCGTCGGCGGCTGCTGCGGCACGACGCCGGAGCACCTGGCCCGGGTGGTGGAGCGGCTGCGCGGACGGGAGGTCGCCCCGCGCGACCCGCGCCCCGAGCCCGGAGTCGCCAGCCTCTACCAGCACGTCCCGTTCCGGCAGGACACCGCGTACCTGTCCATCGGCGAGCGCACCAACGCCAACGGGTCCAAGGCGTTCCGGGAGGCCATGCTCTCCGGCGCCTGGGACGAGTGCGTCGACATCGCCAGGGCACAGACCCGGGACGGCGCGCACCTGCTCGACGTGTGCGTCGACTACGTCGGCCGGGACGGCGTGGCCGACGCGCGCAAGGTGGTCAGCCGGCTGGCGACCTCCTCGACCCTCCCGCTGGTCCTCGACTCCACCGAGCCCGCCGTGCTGGAGGCGGGGCTGGAGCTGATCGGCGGCCGGCCGATGATCAACTCCGTGAACTTCGAGGACGGCGACGGCGAGAGCAGCCGGTTCTCCCGGATCATGCCGCTGGTCCGGGAGCACGGCGCCGCCGTCGTCGCGCTGACCATCGACGAGGAGGGCCAGGCCCGTACCGTCGAGCACAAGGTCCGGGTGGCCTCCCGGCTCGTCGACACCCTCACCACCCGGTGGGGGATGCGGGTCGAGGACATCGTCGTCGACTGCCTCACCTTCCCGATCGCCACCGGCCAGGAGGAGACCCGCGGCGACGCCCTGGCGACCATCGAGGCGATCCGGGAGGTCAAGCGCCGCTACCCGCAGGTGCAGACCACGCTCGGGGTGTCCAACGTCTCCTTCGGGCTGGCCCCCGCCGCGCGCGCCGTCCTCAACTCCGTGTTCCTGCACGAGGCGATCCAGGCCGGGCTGGACTCGGCGATCGTGCACGCCGCCAGGATCCTGCCGATGGCGCGCATCCCGGCCGAGCAGCGCGACCTCGCCCTCGACCTGGTCTACGACCGCAGGCGCAGGGACGACGCTGGCGCCGTGACCTACGACCCGCTGCAGGCCTTCATGGCGGCCTTCGCCGGGGTGGACGCCGCCTCGGTGCGGGCGAGCAGGGCTGCCGAGCTCGCCGCCCTGCCGCTGGGGGAGCGGCTGCAGCGGCGGATCGTCGACGGCGAGGCGAAGGGGCTGGAGGCCGACCTGGACGAGGCCATGGCCGCGGGCCAGGACCCCCTGGAGATCATCAACGAGCACCTGCTCGCCGGGATGCGCACCGTCGGCGACCTGTTCGGCCGCGGCGAGATGCAGTTGCCGTTCGTACTCGCCTCCGCCGAGGTGATGAAGACCGCCGTCGCCCACCTCGAACCGCACCTCGAGACCACCGGGGACGGCGGGGGCAACGGTCGCGGCAAGGGCGTCATCGTGCTGGCGACGGTGAAGGGCGACGTCCACGACATCGGCAAGAACCTCGTCGACATCATCCTGTCCAACAACGGCTACACCGTGGTCAACCTGGGCATCAAGCAGCCCGTCTCCGAGATCCTCCGGGCTGCCGAGGAGCACGACGCCGACGCCATCGGGATGTCCGGCCTGCTGGTGAAGTCCACCGTGGTGATGAGGGAGAACCTCGAGGAGCTGAACTCGCGGGGGCTGTCGGCACGCTGGCCGGTTCTCCTCGGCGGCGCCGCGCTCACCAGGGCCTACGTGGAGAACGACCTCGCGGAGATCTACCAGGGTGAGGTCCGCTACGCCAGGGACGCCTTCGAGGGGCTGCGGCTCATGGACGCCGTGGCCGCCGTCCGCCGGGGTGAGCCCGGCGCCGAGCTTCCGGCCCTGCGGCCCCGCCGGGTCCGTCGCTCCGCCGCTGCGCCCGGAGCCGCGGGACAGCCCTCGCCCGGAGCGGGCCCGGTCCGCTCCGACGTGACCCGCGAGCTGCCCGTGCCCGCCATGCCGTTCCTCGGCGACCGGATCTCCCGGGGGATCGAACTGTCCGAGTACGCCGCCTACCTCGACGAACGGGCGACGTTCCTGGGCCAGTGGGGGCTCAAGGGCGCCCGCAGCGGGCAGGGCCCGGCCTACGAGGAGCTCGTGGAGACCGAGGGCAGGCCGCGGCTGCGGGCCTGGCTGGAACGGATCCAGACCGAGGGCCTGCTCCGGGCGGCCGTGGTGCACGGGTACTTCCCGTGCGTCTCCGAGGGAGACGACCTCGTCGTCCTCCACCACGAGGGCGACGGGACCGGGAGCGAACCGGGCAGCGAGCGGCTCCGGTTCCGCTTCCCCCGCCAGCACCGGGACAGGAGGCTGTGCCTCGCCGACTTCTTCCGCTCCCGCGAGGAGGCCGAGGAGCTCGGCGGACCGGACGTGGTGGCGTTCCAGGTGGTGACCATGGGCGAGCGGGTCGCCGAGGCCACCGCCGAGCTGTTCGCCCGCAACGCCTACCGCGACTACCTGGAGCTGCACGGGCTGTCCGTCCAGCTCACCGAGGCGCTCGCGGAGTACTGGCACGCCAGGATCCGCGAGGAGGTCGGGTTCGGCGGTGAGGACGACGCCGACCTCGCCGGTATCTTCCGGCAGGGTTACCGGGGTTCGCGGTACTCCTTCGGCTACCCGGCCTGCCCCGACCTCGAGGACCGCGCGAAGATCGTGCAGCTGCTCCGCCCGGAGCGGATCGGGGTGACCCTCTCGGAGGAGCTGCAGCTGCATCCCGAGCAGTCGACCGACGCGATCGTGGTCCTCCACCCCGAGGCGAAGTACTTCAACGCCACCTGACGAACGGACACCTGTGACGAGCGCGAGAACCGAGAACCCGTCGGCCGCGGAGGGCACCCGGCTGCCCGCCGCCGTGCTGTGGGACATGGACGGCACCCTGGTCGACACCGAGCCGTACTGGTTGACCTGCGAGTTCGAGCTGGTCGAGGCCTTCGGCGGCAGCTGGAGCGATGCCGACTCCGAGGCCATCCTCGGCAGCCCGCTGCTGGTCTCCGCGGAGTACATGCGCGTCAACGGCGGCATCGACCTGCCGGCCGAGGAGATCGTCTCCCGGCTGCTGGACCGCATGGTCCGCACGGTGCGCCGGCGGACGCCGTGGCAGCCGGGGGCACGCGAACTGCTCGACGGGCTGGTGGCGGCCGGGGTCCCGTGCGCCCTGGTCACCCAGTCCTACCGGGTGCTCGCGGAGGCGGTGCTCGACGTCCTGCCCCCGGGGACCTTCGCGGCCGTGGTGACCGGTGAGCAGGTGCGCAACGGGAAGCCGCACCCCGAGCCCTACCTCGAGGCGGCGCGACGGCTCGGTGTGCCCGCGGCGGAGTGCGTGGCGATCGAGGACAGCCCCGCCGGGGTCACCTCCGCCGCCGCGGCGGGAGCCGCGGTGCTCGCCGTCGCCAGGGGGGTCCCGGTGCCGGACGGCCCGGACCGCGAGGTGGTCACCACCCTGGAGGGGGTGACCCCGGCCCACCTCGCCCGCCTGGTCCGCGCCACGACGGGCTGAGGGGCCGTCCCGGTCACCCGGGACGGCCCCTGCGCGGTGGACCCGCGGCCGCACTCCGACGGATCCACGTGCCCGGCTCCACCGGCCGGTGCGGCCCGTCGCACTACCGACCCGCACCGGTCGTTCGGAGCCGGACGCTCACTCGGTGGTGACGGCGCGCAGCACGTCCAGCCGCACCGCCCGCCAGGCAGGCAGCACCGCCGCGACGATCCCGGCCACCGCGGCTCCCGCGACGACGATCGACAGCTGGCTCCACGGGATCGAGAGCACCTCCAGCCCGTCCTCGACCAGGCCGCGCTGCAGGACGATCCCCAGCCCGAGGCCGAGGACGGCCCCGAGCACCGCCCCGAACAGGGCCGTTGCCACCGACTCGATGGTGATCATCCGGAACAGTTGGCCCCTGGCCAGGCCGACGGCTCGGAGCAGCCCGATCTCCCTGGTGCGTTCCAGGACCGACAACGCGAGGGTGTTGATGATGCCGAGCACCGCGATGACGATGCTGAGGGCCAGCAGGACGTACAGAATGGTCAGGATCTGGTTGACCTCTGCAGCCTCGCCGTCGACGAACTCCTCTCCGGTCTGGACCGAGACGACGAGGAACGGCTTCACCAGCGCGGCGAGGTCGGCCCGCATGGCGGCGAGGTCGGCCCCGTCCTTCGCAGTGATCAACATTGCGACGCTGCCCCGGTTCGGCAGCGGCACGGCCTCCTCGTAGAGGGGCTGCGGCACCAGGGCCTCGCCGACGAGCTGCGAGTCCTTGAAGATCCCACCGATGGTCAGGGGCCTGCTGTCGAGCACCCCGACCTTCGTCGGAACCGTCGAGCCGAGCGTCCAGCCGTTGTCCTCGGCGAGGGTCTCGTTGACCAGGACCCGGCCGTCGTCCAGGGACCGCAGCGACCCGGACCTCATGGTCACCCGCACGGTCGAGGTGATGTCCTCCGGGTCGGCGGAGGCGGCCCACACGTCCGTGCCGTCCATGGAGAGGTCGACCTGGGAGATCGCGGCGACAGCCGTCACCCCGGTCATCCGTTCGACCTCCGTCGCCACCGCGGGCGGGATCGGCACCATGCCCCCGGACTCCAGCACGAAGTCCGCGGTGACCTCGTTCGCCACGATGTCGGCGACGCTGGCCTTGGTCGACTCCGCGATCACCGACAGTCCGGCCATCAGGGTCAGCCCGATCGTCAGCGCGGTCGCGGTCGCCGCGGTGCGCCGCGGGTTGCGCAGCGAGTTCTCCCTGGCGAGCCGGCCGACGACGCCGGTCAGCAGCACGAAGGGCGCCGCGACGAGGCGGACCACCGGCCGGGTGGCCAGCGGGGCTGCCACCAGGACGCCGAGCACGATGAGGATGGCTCCGGCCCCGACCAGCAACCATTCGGTCCCGTCCCGCAGCCCGACGGCGAGAACGGCGACCCCCGCCGCAGCCTTGACCAGCCCGATCACGCCACGGACCCGGACCCCCTTCGGGGTGACCACGATGTCGTCCCGCAGCCCTTCGACCGGCGCGGCCCGCGAGGCGCGGGCCGCCGGGATCGCCGCGGAGATCGTGGTCACGAGCATCCCGACGACCAGGCTGATGATCACCGTGCGGGTCTCGACCGGGAGGTCACCGCTGGCCTCCATGCCGAAGCTCTGCAGCATCCCCTGCAGCCCGCCGGCCAGGCCGACGCCGAGCCCCAGCCCGAGCCCGGCACCGATCAGCCCGATGACCAGGGCCTCGCCGAGGACCATCCGCAGCACCTGGGCACGCAGGGCGCCGATCGCCCGGAGCAGGGCCAGTTCCCTGGTGCGCTGCCCGACGAGCATGGTGAAGGTGTTGAAGATGATGAACGCGCCGACGAAGAGGCTGATCCCGGCGAAGACGAGCAGGAACGTGGTGACGAACCCGAGCGCGTCCTCGATCTCCTTGCGCATCTCCTCGGCGGCGTCCTTGGTGGTCACCGCCTCGGCTCCGGCGGGGAGGACGGCCCCGAGCCGGTCCCGTAGCGTCTCGGGGGACACCCCGGGCGCTGCCGTGACCGAGAAGCTGGGCACCAGGCCGTCGGGGGAGAAGGCCTTCGTCGCGCTCTCGCGGTCGAGGAGGGTCAGGGTCGCTCCCGCGGTGGGTCCGTCGAAGGAGACCTCACCGACGATGGTGACCGTCCGCGGGGTGGAGCCGATCAGGGCGGTGGTGGTGTCGCCGACGGCCAACCGGGCCCGATCCAGGGTGCTGGTGAGCACGGCGACCTCGTTCGGACCCTGCGGCGCCCGGCCGTCGAGCAGTTCGATTGCCGGGTCGTCGGGGAAGTAGGCGTAACCGATCGACGGCGCCCCCCCGGCACGCACCGCCGTGCCGTCCTTGCCGGCGAGCACTGCGACGCCCTGGAGATCGGGCACCGCCCGGGTCACCCCGTCGACCCCGGCCAGTGACCGCTCCAGGTCGAGCGGCAGGCGCGGTTGCGCGGCATCACTGGTGACGTTGGCGTCCCTGTCGCTGCGCACGGTCACGTCGACGCCCTCGGCCATCGACTCGATGAGGTCGTCGAAGGTCGACTGCAGGCTGTCGGTGAGCACGAAGGACCCGGCGACGAAGGCGATACCGAGGGTCACGGCCGACAGGGTCAGCAGAAAGCGGCCCAGGTGGCCGCGGACGCCCTTGAGGGTCAGCCGGAGCATCAGACGGTCCGCCGTCCCGCGTCGAGGGTCCCGACCGTGGCCTCGGTGACGGGGAGCGGGGTCGAGGAGCCGGCGGAGCGCCGGGCCCGGCCGTCGAAGCCCTTCATCCGCTCCAGCACCTTCTCCGCCGTCGGGTCGACCATCTCGTCGACGATCCGGCCGTCGGCGAGGAAGAGCACCCGGTCGGCGTAGGCCGCGGCACTGGGCTCGTGGGTGACCATGACGATGCTCTGGCCGAACTCGTCGACGCAACGGCCGAGGAAGTCGAGGATCTCGAAGCTGGCCGCCGAGTCGAGGTTGCCGGTCGGCTCGTCGGCGAACACGATCGCCGGTCGGCTGACCAGGGCCCTGGCGCAGGCGACCCGCTGCTGCTGGCCGCCGGAGAGCTCCGACGGTCGGTGCGAGAGCCGGTCGCCCAGCCCGACGGTCTCCACGATGAGGTCGTACCAGGCGCGGTCGACGTCCCGGCCGGCGATGTCGAGCGGCAGGGTGATGTTCTCCGCCGCGGTGAGGGTCGGCACCAGGTTGTAGGCCTGGAACACGAACCCGACCCGGTCCCTGCGCAGCCTCGTCAGCGCCTTGTCCCGCAGCCCGTTCACCGGGACCCCGTCGATCACGACCTGTCCCGACGTCGGCCGGTCCAGCGCCGCCATGCAGTGCATGAGCGTCGACTTGCCCGACCCGGAGGGACCCATGATCGCCGTCATGCGCCCTCGCTCGAAGTCCACGCTGACGTCGTCCAACGCCGTGACGCGGGTCTCGCCCTCCCCGTACACCTTGGTGAGCTCCAGAGCCCGGGCCACGACGTTCTTGTCCGGCTCCGTCTCCTGTGCCCCACCTCGCCCGATGACCACGACCACTCCCTTCGTCCCGGCGGCGACAGCCACCGCCGGTGATCGCATAGAGCGTCGCCCAGGAGGGGTGCCGGGGTCATTGGAGACAGTTCCCGTCACGACCCTGGGGAGTGCACCCACACGACCCTGGTGCCACCCCTACCGTCCGAGATGTCCGCACGCCAGTCGAGCGGCCCCGTCGAACGGGTCCTGCCCCGGACCCGGTGCTGCCGATCCGGCCGTCCGTCACCCCGGTCCTGCCGCCCGCCACCCCGGCCCCGAGGGGGACGGCGGGCCGGGCCAGGATCACTCCTCGTCGAGCCCGGGGGTGTCCGGGACGGAGGCTGCGGCGCCCACCACCCGGGCCAGGGCGTCCTCCGGCAGCGGGGGCGGCGTCCCGCCGTGGGCAGGGCAGCGCTCCCGGTGATCGCACCAGTCGCACAGCCGGCTCGGCGAGGGACGCCAGTCACCGGTCTCCGCCGCCCGCACGATGGCCGCCCACAACGCCCTGACCTTGCGCTCGGTGGCCAGCAGGTCGTCGGCCTCGGGGGAGCAGCGCAGGACCTCCCCGTTGCCCAGGTAGACGAGCTGGAGCAGGGTGGGTACCCGGCCGTGGAGACGCCACAGCACCAGTCCGTAGAACTTCATCTGGAACAGCGCCTTGGCCTCGAAGAGCTGGCTCGGGGCCCGGCCGGTCTTGTAGTCCACCACCCGGAGCCGACCGTCGGGGGCGACGTCCAGCCGGTCGACGTAGCCGCGCAACACCAGGCCGTCGTCGAGGGTCGTCTCCACGTAGAGCTCCCGCTCCGCCGGCTCCAGCCGGGTCGGGTCCTCCAGCACGAACCACCGCTCCAGCAGCTCGCCGACCCCCTGCAGCCAGTCGGCCGCGGTCGCCGCGTCGTCGCCGAGGATCCGGGACAGCTCCGGGTTGCCCTCGCGCACCCTGGCCAGCTGCGGCTCGACGAGCGCGAGCGCCGCCTCGAGGGTCCGGTCACCGGCCGGCAGATCGAAGATCCGCTCCAGGACGGCGTGCACGACGGTCCCGCGGACGGCGGCGGGCTTCGGCGTCTCCGGGATCCGGTCGACGGCCCGGAACCGGTACAGCAGCGGGCACTGCATGAAGTCCGACGCCCGGGACGGCGACAGCGCGGGAGAACCCATGCGCCGAGCCTACGAGTCGCCACCGACAGGCCGTGACCAGGTGCTCTGGCGCGGTCGCTCAAGTCCTCCGCCGCACCGGACGATCTGTCGACAGGGGTGCTGTCCAGCCCCGCGCGCAGGGAGACGGTCGACCGGGACGGCGGACCATGACCGACACCGAGGCACGTCTCGCCCTGGTCGTCGTCTCCGGGCAGACGGACTACCACGTCCGCCTCCTGCACGGGATCCGGTCCGTCCTGGAACGGGCCGGTGTCGCCTGTCTCGTCCTCGTCCTCGGGTCACGCCAGGACCCGCGGCTCCCGACGGTCCTCCCGGACATGATCCGCACGATCCGTCCGGACGGGGCGGTGATGACCCGGCTGGAGATGGCGGACAAGGAGCTGGTCCTGCTGGACCTGCTGCGCTCCCTGGCGATCCCGACCAGCACGGTGGGGATCGACGTCCCCGACCTGCCGGGCGTCCAGGTGGACAACGTCGCCGGGATGCGGGACCTGATGCGGCACCTGCTCGACGAACGGCGGGTGCGACGTCCGGCGCTGGTGCGCGGGATCCCGTTCCAGGAGGACTCCGTCGAGCGGGAGGCGGTGTTCCGCCAGGAGCTGGCCGCTCGCGGCCTTGCCGTCGCTGAGGAGCTTGTCGTCGACGGCGGATTCTGCCAGGCGGTGACCTACCCGGCGTTGCGTGCCGTGCTCGACCGGGAGCGAGACCTCGACGCCGTGGTCGCCCTCAACGACCTCTCCGCCGTCGGAGCCGTCAGTGCCCTCACCGCCGCCGGCCTGAGGGTCCCCGAGGACGTCCTGGTCACCGGGTTCGACAACGACCGGATCGCCGCCTCGACCTGGCCCGGGATGACCACCGTCGACCAGCAGTTGGAGCTCCAGGGCTCGGCGGCCGCCGAGCAGTTGCTCCTGGCCATGGCGGAGCAGCCGGGGGAGAGCGAGGTCGTCGTCCCGACCAGACTGGTGGTGCGGGGGTCGACCGGCCGGGTGGGCACCGTGCACGACGAGCTCGCCGTTGCCGTCGCCACGGCGACCGAGGCCCAGGCCCGACTCGACGTCATGGACGCCGCGCTGGGCCTGAACTCGGCGATGCTCTCCTGCCGCACCCTGCCCGAGGTCCTCGACGCCGTGACCCGGTCCCTGCGGTCCCTCGGCTTCCGGCGCCTCTTCCTCACCCTGCACGACGCCCCCGGTGCTGGTGGCGCCCCGGACGACGGACCGGACGGCGGACCCGACGACGCCGGGCGGGGGGAGCAGGCCGGAACGGCCCGGCTCGTCCTCGCCCACCGGGACGGTGAGCTCCTCGACCTCCCGGCGGAGCCGTTCCCGGTGCAGCACCTGCTCCCCGGACCGTTGCGGGGCGAGCTCCGCCGCGGGTCGCTGACCGTGCACGCCCTGCGGGTCGGCGCCAGGGACCTCGGCTGCCTGCTGACCGAGTACGACGAGCAGCGCCCGGACTCCTTCGGCGCGAGCATCACCATGGACCTCGGCCGCACCCTCGACGCGGTGCTGAACCACGAGGAGCTCGACCGGCGGGCCAACGACCTCGAACGTGAGGTTGCCGCGAGGACCGGCGAGCTGCGCCGCCTCAACGCCGAGCTGCAGCGTTCCCTGATGACCGACGGCCTGACCCGGATCGCCAACCGGGCCGCCTTCGACCAGTACCTGCACTCCTGCTGGAACCCCGCGCGCCCGGACGACCTCCGCCACCTGGCGCTGCTCATGGTCGACGTCGACCTGTTCAAGGCGTTCAACGACCGGTACGGGCACGTCCGGGGGGACGAGACCCTGCGCGTCGTCGCCGACTGCCTCGACCGGGCCGTGCGACACGCCGACGATCTCGCCTGTCGCTACGGCGGCGAGGAGTTCGCCGTCCTGCTGCCCGGCGCCGACCTGGACGACGCGCTCGCGGTCGCCGGCCGCTTCCGGCAGCTGCTCGCCGAGGCGGCGGTCCCGCACGCGGCCTCGTCCGTCACCGGTGTCGTCACCGCCAGCGTGGGCCTGACCCTCGGCACCCCGGGCCGGGCCACCCCGCCGCAGGCACTCATCGAGGCGGCGGACGCAGCCCTCTACCGGGCCAAGGAGCAGGGCCGGGACCAGGTCGTCGTGGTCGTCCCCGGCCGCGACGACAGCAACCCCGCACCGGAGGACCCCGCACCGGAGGACCGCGACGGCACCTCCCGGCCGGACCTCCCCCGGCAGCGGACCGGCGGGCGCCGGATCCGGCAGGAGCAGTCCCGGCCGTCGCCCGGCAGGGCAGGGGAACGCCCGTCCCGGAGGGAGGACACGGCTCGACCGACGGCCTGAGCGTTCATGACGGGTCAACGGCCCAGCTCCTGGCTAGCATCGGCATGTGGCGACCGACAGCGGGATCCGGCTCGGCCGGATCCTCGGCGCCCCGGTGATCCTGCAGCGGTCGTGGTTCGTCGTCGCCGCCCTGGTGACCTTCCTGTACCTCCCGTACGTGCAGAACCGGCTCCCCGATCTCGGCGCCGGCGCCGTCGCGGTGGCCTTCGCCTTCGCGGTCCTGCTGCTGCTCTCGGTCTTCGTCCACGAACTCGCGCACACCCTGACCGCCAGGGCGACCGGCCAGCCCGTCACCGAGATCGTCCTCGACCTCTGGGGCGGCCACACCGTCTTCGGCGCCGAGTCCGCGGGACCCGGCAGGAGCGCCCTCGTCGCGGCGGCGGGCCCGCTGTCCAACGCCCTGCTCGCCGTGCTGACCCGGCAGGCCGTTCCGGTGGTGCCGGCGGGCGGGATCGCCGAGATCCTCCTGGACGCGACGGCGCTCGCCAACATCATCGTCGCCGTCATCAACGCCCTGCCGGGTCTCCCGCTGGACGGCGGCCGGCTCGTCGAGGCCCTGGTCTGGTGGGTCCGCGGCGACCGGCTGACCGGCACCCTGGTCGCCGGCTGGTCCGGCCGCGTGGTGACCGCGGGTCTCGTCGCGTGGTTCGTGGTGCTGCCGACGGTCGCCGGTGACCCGCCGCACCTCACCACGGTGCTCTGGCTGCTGCTCGTCGCCGGGATGCTGTGGCAGGGGGCGACCCGGGCGATCCAGGTCGCCCGGTGGGGCCGGTTGGTGCCCCGGCTCGCGGTCAGCTCCCTGCTCCGTCCCGCCGTGGTGCTCGCGGACTCGGCAACGGTCGCGCAGGCGGCGTCGACGCTGGCCGGGACCGGTCCGGACGGCGCCGTGGTGGTGCTCGACGGGACGGGGCGGCCGGTGGCGCTGGTCGAGCCGGAGGCCGTGGCCGCGGTGCCGTCGGACCTCGCCGCCACGACCCCGGTCACCGCCGTCACCGAGGCCCTGCCCGTGGACGCCGTCGTCGGTGCCGACCTGACCGGGGACGACCTCCTGCGGCACCTGCGGGGCCACCCGTTCGCCCGGTACGCCGTCCTCGACGGGCAGGGGCGCACGGTCGGCGTGCTGGCCTGGGCCGACGTCGAGGCCGCGCTGACCGCCCGCTGACCGGCCCGGCCACCGGGCGAGCCGGTCCCGGACCGGTGACCGGCCTTGCCTAGACTCCGGCCGGTGACGACTCCGCTGTCCCCAGGGCCCGCGTTCCCCGATCAGCACCCGGCCGAGGACCCCGCCCGGCAGGACCCCGGGCCACGGCGCGACGACCGGGAGGGGCTCGCCCAGGGGTCGGAGCAGCCGCCGACCGGGGCCCGGGGACGGCGCGGTCCCCTCAGAGCGGGGGAGCGGGTCCAGCTGACCGACCCCAAGGGGCGGATGCACACCATCGTGCTGGTCCCCGGGAACAGCTTCCACACCCATCGCGGGGTCTTCGGGCACGACGAGCTCATCGGCCGTCCCGAGGGCTGGGTGGTGACGAACACCGCCGGGATCCCCTACCTGGCCCTTCGCCCGCTGCTCGCCGACTTCGTCCTGTCCATGCCGCGCGGCGCCGCCGTGGTGTACCCCAAGGACGCCGGGCAGATCGTCGCCATGGCCGACGTCTTCCCCGGGGCGAGGGTCGTGGAGGCGGGGGTCGGCTCCGGCGCCCTCACCATGTCCCTGCTCCGGGCCGTGGGGGACCGGGGGCTCGTCCACTCCTACGAGCGGCGCGCCGACTTCGCCGGGATCGCGAGGGCGAACGTCGAGGCGTTCTTCGGCGGCGGGCACCCGGCCTGGCGGCTGACGGTGGGCGACCTCGCGGAGAGCCTGGACGAGACCGAGGTCGACCGGGTGGTGCTGGACATGCTGGCCCCGTGGGAGTGCCTCGACGCCGCGGCCCGCGCCCTGGTGCCGGGCGGGGTGGTGATCTGCTACGTGGCGACGGTCACCCAGCTGTCCCGGACGGCGGAGGCGCTGCGGGACGACGGCCGGTTCACCGAGCCCTCCGCGTGGGAGTCCGTGGTCAGGGGCTGGCACCTGGAGGGGCTCGCGGTCCGCCCCCAGCACCGCATGGTCGGGCACACGGGGTTCCTCGTCACCAGCAGGAGGCTCGCCGACGGGGTGGCGCCGCCCCCGCGCCGCCGTCGTCCGGCGAAGGGGTCCCAGCAGGGCGAGGAGGGTTTCGACGAGGCGTGGGAGACCTGGTCGGCCGAGGACCTGGGGGAGCGCCCCGTGTCGGCGAAGAAGATCCGCCGGGTGCTCCGGGCCGCCGGCGGGGGCCCCGACACCCAGGACAACCGCCGTTCGGGGGATCCTCGGGGACGGGATCGGAGTGCCGCGGATGGGGAGGAAACCCCCGGGCAAAGCCGATGAACCAACACGGAGTGTCAAACGAGACGAACATCTCGTATACCCCGGTCCTTGGTCCCCGAGTCGTCACCGGCCGGGTCGGGTTAGGGTCGAGGAGTTCCACCCGCAGTGAAGGGAGGTGCCAGCCATGACCGGTCACGACCACGCGAGCGAACGCGAGCAGTCATCACGGGGCTCCCACGACACCCCCACCCAGGAAACGCTCCTCCGCGAGGAACTGACCAGGCTGCGCCAGGAGGTGGGCCGGTTACGCGCCCAACGCTCCGGCGGCGTGACGGACCTGGACCAGCTGACCCGGCTGCGCGGCCAGGTCAGCCAGCTCGCGGCCCAGAACGACCGGCTGGCGTCGACACTGCGGGACGCCCGGGACCAGATCGTGGCGCTGAAGGCCGAGGTCGACCGGCTCGCCCAGCCGCCGAACACCTACGGGGTCTTCCTCGCCGCGGCGGACGACGGCGCCGTGGAGATCGTCAGCTCCGGCCGGAAGATGCGCGTCGCCTGCAGCCCGGCGGTGGAGGTCGGCGAGCTCCGGCCCGGCCAGGAGGTCATGCTCAACGAGGCGTTCAACATCGTCGGGGTCCGCGAGTACGAGCGGGTCGGCGAGATCGTCGCCCTCAAGGAGGTCATCGGCTCCGACCGTGCCCTCGTCGTGGCCCATGCCGACGAGGAGCGCGTCGTCCACCTCGCGGAGCCGCTGCGGGACGAGCCCCTGCGCGCCGGGGACGCCCTGACCATGGACCCGCGGTCCGGGTTCGTCTTCGAGAAGATCCCCAAGGCCGAGGTCGAGGAGCTGGTCCTGGAGGAGGTCCCGGACGTCAGCTACAGCGACATCGGCGGGCTCGGACCTCAGATCGAGGCGATCAGGGACGCCGTCGAGCTGCCGTTCCTGCACCCCGAGCTGTTCCGCGAGCACGGGCTCAAGCCACCGAAGGGCATCCTCCTCTACGGCCCGCCCGGCTGCGGCAAGACGCTCATCGCCAAGGCTGTGGCCAGGTCGCTGGCGGACAAGGCGGCCGAGCTCGACGGCGAGGGGGGCACCCGGAAGGAGGCCAGGAGCTACTTCCTCAACGTCAAGGGCCCCGAGCTGCTCAACAAGTACGTCGGCGAGACCGAGCGGCACATCCGGCTGATCTTCTCGCGGGCCAGGGAGAAGGCCGACAGCGGCACCCCGGTCGTGGTGTTCTTCGACGAGATGGACTCGCTGTTCCGCACCCGCGGCTCCGGGGTGTCCAGCGACGTCGAGACGACGATCGTCCCCCAGTTGCTGTCCGAGATCGACGGCGTCGAGCGGCTGGAGAACGTCATCGTCATCGGCGCCTCCAACCGGGAGGACATGATCGACCCGGCCATCCTGCGCCCAGGCCGCCTCGACGTGAAGATCAAGATCCAGCGACCCGACGCCGAGGCCGCCCGGGACATCTTCACCAAGTACCTCACCCCCGACCTGCCGCTGCACCCCGACGACCTCTCCGTGCACGGCGGCTCCGGCAACGCCACCATCGACGAGATGATCCAGCGCACCGTGGAGCGGATGTACTCCGAGACGGAGGACAACCAGTTCCTCGAGGTCACCTACGCCAACGGGGACAAGGAGATCCTCTACTTCAAGGACTTCAACTCCGGGGCGATGATCCAGAACATCGTCGACCGCGCCAAGAAGACCGCGATCAAGGCGTTCCTGGAGACCGGTCAGCGCGGGATCAGGGTGGAGCACCTGCTCAACGCCTGCGTCGACGAGTTCAAGGAGAACGAGGACCTGCCCAACACCACCAACCCGGACGACTGGGCAAGGATCTCCGGCAAGAAGGGCGAGCGGATCGTCTACATCCGCACGATCATCCAGGGCAAACACGGGACCGAGCCGGGGCGCACCATCGACACCGTGGCCAACACCGGGCAGTACCTCTGACCCAGATCCGCGAGTAGTGCTGCTCCGTGGGTCGGGTTCTTGATCGTCAGGGGTGTGGGGGGTCCGTGCTGGGTTTTGCGGATGTTGATGGCCCGGCTGTCGCGTCGGGTGGGCGGGGGTC
>JAAYAH010000147.1 GCA_012719445.1 Actinomycetales bacterium
CCCTGATCGTCGGGGGGATGGACGCCGCCGCGGCGGGGGCGCTCGCCCTTCTCCTCGTCGTCGGGATCGTCGTCGGGATCCCGGTCGGCGTGGAGACCCTGACCAGGGGACGCTCGCTCGGGAAGCTCGCCGCCGGGCTGCGGGTGGTCCGCGACGACGGCGGTCCGATCCGCTTCCGCCAGGCGCTCGTCCGGGGCCTGCTCTCGGTCGTCGAGATCTACGCCCTGTCCGGCTCCATGGCGATCATCGCCTCGCTGCTCAACCGCCGGGGCAAGCGGGTCGGCGACCTGCTGGCGGGGACCTACGTCGTCCGGGAGCGGACGACCGGGCCGATCCAGCCCCCGGTGTTCATGCCGCCCGAGCTGGCCGGGTGGGCCAGGGGTGCCGACGTCGGCCGGATCCCCGACCGGCTCGCGATCGCGGCGCGCGCGTTCCTCGCCCGAGCGGCGACCCTGCATCCGTCGAGCCGGCAACGGCTCGGGGTGGCGCTGGCCGACCAGCTCGCGACGCGCGTCGCTCCCCCACCCCCCGCCGGGACGCATCCCGAGCGCTTCATCTCCGCGGTGCTGGCCGAGCGGCGGGACCGGGACCTGGCCCGGTTGAGCGCGGAGGCGGAGGCCCGCAGACGCCGTGACGCCCGGCGGCGGAACGCCTCTCCGCTGTCGGCGACCAGCAGTCGCCTCGTCGGCGAGGACGGCTGACCGGACGGGCTCCCCGACCGGACGGGCTCCCCGACACCGGACGACCGGACGAGTTCCCGGGACCCGGTGTCGGTGGGCCCTGGCACGATCGCGGTCATGGCGATCTGCATACCCGACCCCGCCCTGCGCCGGGCCGCTGCCCTCTTCGACGTCCCCGAGCCGTCCCTTCGCCGCCTCGACCGCCAGGGCGCGCCGGACGGCGCGGTGTTCCGGGGGCGCAGGGCGGGTCGCGAGGTCTACCTCAAGCTCGTGCCGAAGGGTCCGGAGCAGCTCCCGGAGCTCACCGACCGGCTGGCCTTCGCCGCCCACCTGCACGGCAACGGGATCCGCGTCGTCGAGCCCGTCCCGTCCACCGGCGGTGCGCTCGTCGAGCACGTCGAGGCGGACGGGTCGTCCTTCCTCTGCAGCCTCACCCACGCGGCCCCTGGGCGGCACCTCGGCCTGCACCACCTGCGTCGGGCCCCACGGCTGATCGGCTCCTGGGCCGCCCTGCTCGGCCGGATGCACGCGTTGAGCGCCGGCTACCGGAGCGGCCCGAACCTCCCGCACTGGCGGGACGAGCACCGCTACTTCACCGAGACCTGCACCGACCCCGGGCTCGGCACGCTCTGGGCCCGGCTGGGAGCCGACCTGTCCGCCCTCCCGGAGGACGCGACGGTCTTCGGCGCGATCCACAACGACCTGCACCTCGGGAACCTGCTCGTCGACGACGACGGCACGCTCACGGTGCTGGACTTCGACGTGTGCGCCCGGCACTGGTTCGCGACCGACCTCGGGATCGCCCTGTTCCACCCGGTGTGGCAGCTCCGGAACCAGCGGGGTGACGACCTCGCGGGCTTCGCCGAGGAGGCCGCGGGCTTCGCCGGGGCCTTCCTCTCCGCCTACGCCGAGCAGTACCCGCTCGATCCGGGGTGGCGGAGCCTGCTGCCGACCTTCGTCCGGTACCGGGCGGTCCTGGTGGTCCAGGCGATCCGGCTCGAGCTGGACGGAGCGCCGCTGCCCGGCCCGGTCGCCCGGCTGCGCGACGAGCTGGTCGGCGGCGGGCCGATCGACGAGGTCAGGTTCTGACCGGCGGGTTCCCGTCGGCTCGCCCTCGTCGACGAGCCGGTCTCACCCCACGTGGCTCCGCGGGGCGAGACCGGCTCTGGCGTCTCCAGGGGGTCCCGTTCAACCCTCGACGACGGCCCGCACCGCCTCGGCGTAGCCGGGGAACCGCTGCGCCAGCCGGGAGAGGAGTGCGAGTGACGCCGCGTACGACGTGCGGTGGACGTGGTCGACGTAGCACCGCACGTCCGCCCTCGCGATCTCCATCTCCTGCGCCCTCGCCGCCGCCCGCCGGCTCGGGTCGGTTCTGACCTGCGTCTTCAGCTCCTCGATCCGGGTGTTGAGCGCGGAGTTGTCGGCGAACGGCTGACCGGCGGCCTTCATGCACGCCGACCACTCGACCCAGGCCCGGCGCACCTGGGGATTGCGTCTCGGGTGGTTGGCCATCAGGTACTCCACGACCTCCCGATCGAACCGGGGAAGGCCGGTGAGCACCTGCCGGGCGGCCTGGGCGTGGCACCCCTTGGCCGAGGCGTCCGGCAGGTCCGGCTCGTCGGGATCCGGCCCCTTCGGGCTGCCCCACAACGCCACCGTGTACGCCGTGCGCTGCCGGGAGGTGAGCCCGCGCCGGGTGACGCCGTCCGCGCCGACCGCACCGGGAGCCGCGGTCCCCTCCCCCTTCGCGGCGGCGGCCTTCACGGCACTGCTCGCGGAGACGAAGGCGCCGTACCCGGACGCCGCCCGGTAGGCCCGCAGCTCCCCGATCGTGTCGGTGAGGTCGTCGAAGACCGCGGTCTCCGGCACGTAGGCCCATCCCTCGGCGCGCATGCACGCAGCCGTCCGCCGTTCGATCTCCGCGAACTCGTCGTCCTGACCGCGCCGCCCGTCCAGGAACCACTGGGCCGGCGACCACAGTTCGGCGTCGGACACGGCCCGGGTCGCCTCGACGTCAACCCTGATCGTGTCGATGTCGATCGGAACGGCGGAGCTCGCGGACGTCCGCCCCCCGGCTCCCGTGCCGGTGGGCCCGCTCTCCGTCTCCTGCCCGCCGGAGCACCCTGCCGCGCAGGCCATCGCGAGGACCAGGACCGCGGCGCCCGATCCCCGGAACACCGCTCGCACGCCCACCGGCACGTTCACCGCTCGCACCTTCCGTCAGTAGAGGTCGGTGGAGGTGCCGGTCATTTCGCCGGGGTAGTTGGGCTGCATCGACGCCGACGCCCACGCCTTGTAGCCCGACCCGTCGTAGACCTGCGGGGTCCAGCACTTGTCGCTGTACACGATCCTGCCGTAGCGGTCCCTCGTCGGCTTGATCTGGCAGTCGTAGCTGACACGACTGCCCGACCGGTAGATCGTGGCCCGGTGGCACCCTGCGTAGTAGTTCTGGTACTCGTTGATGTCATAGTCGCATTCGAACTGCCCCGACCTGACCCGGGCCCACGCCGTCATGCAGGAGGAGGAGAACCGCAGTTCCAGGTAGCCCACCACGAGGTGGTCGCCCTTGACGACCTTGTAGAAGCTCCCCCCCGAACCGGGCGTGTAGGCGGAGTTGCCGCATCCGGTGGCATCGGGATCCGTCCCGTCGTAGCGGAGCGCGGACGCCCCCTGCGCCGGCAACACGATTGCTCCCGCGGCCAGCAGCACCGCCACGGCCGCACGTCCTATCTTCACGGAGAACACCTCTCTCGAGTCCACGGCGGGTGTCCCCGCGAGCCGTGTCCGCTCGCAGGGACACCCGCCCAACGACTCGAGATCATCGACCACGCGTCTTAGCCGGACGTTGACTCGACCTTGTCCGCCTGGTCAGCGGGAAAGTCGGTCACCCGGGTCCCGGATCAGTAGCGGTAGTGCTCGGGCTTGTAGGGGCCCTCGACGTCGACGCCGATGTAGGCGGCCTGCTCCTTGGTCAGCCGGGTGAGCCGAACCCCGAGCGCGTCAAGATGCAGCCGGGCGACCTTCTCGTCGAGGTGCTTGGGCAGCCGGTAGACCCTGCGGTCGTACTCCCCCGGCCTGGTGAACAGCTCGATCTGGGCGATCACCTGGTTGCTGAACGAGTTCGACATGACGAAGCTCGGGTGACCGGTCGCGTTGCCCAGGTTGAGCAGCCGACCCTCGGACAACACGATGATCGAGTGCTCCTCCGGGCGCTCGGCGGACGGCGGGAACCGCCACTCGTGCACCTGCGGTTTGATCTCGGTCTTCGTGATGCCCGGAACCCGGGCGAGACCGGCCATGTCGATCTCGTTGTCGAAGTGGCCGATGTTGCCCACGATCGCCTGGTGCTTCATCGCGGCCATGTGCTCCGCGGTGATGATGTCCCGGTTCCCGGTCGCGGTGACGACGATGTCCGCGGCGGCCACGACGTCCTCCAGGGTGGCCACCTGATAGCCGTCCATGACCGCCTGCAACGCGCAGATGGGGTCGATCTCGGTGACCACCACCCGAGCACCCTGGCCCCGCAGCGACTCGGCGCAGCCCTTGCCGACGTCGCCGTAGCCGCAGACCACGGCGACCTTGCCGCCGATGAGCACGTCGGTGCCCCGGTTGATGCCGTCCACGAGCGAGTGCCGGCAGCCGTACCTGTTGTCGAACTTCGACTTCGTCACCGAGTCGTTGACGTTGATGGCGGGGAACAGCAGGGAACCGGCCACCTCCATCTCGTACAGCCGGTGCACGCCGGTCGTGGTCTCCTCGGTGACGCCGCGGATGTCCCGCGCCACCTCGGTCCACCGCTGCGGGTCGGCGGCCAGGCAGCTCCGGAGGGTGTCCAGGACGATCCGCCACTCCTCGCTGTCGTCGGCCGCCGCCGTCGGCACGGCCCCGAGCCGCTCGTACTCGACGCCCTTGTGCACGAGCAGGGTCGCGTCCCCGCCATCGTCGAGGATCATGTTCGGCCCGGTGTGCCCGGCGGTGTCGGCGGGCCAGGTGAGCGCCTGGACGGTGCACCACCAGTACTCCTCGAGGGTCTCCCCCTTCCAGGCGAAGACCGGCACCCCGCGGGGATCGTCCGGGGTGCCGTCCCGGCCGACCACCACCGCGGCCGCGGCCGGGTCCTGGGTGGAGAAGATGTTGCAGGACGCCCAGCGCACCTCGGCGCCGAGCGCGACCAGGGTCTCGATCAGGACGGCGGTCTGCACGGTCATGTGCAGGGAGCCGGTGATCCGGGCCCCGGCCAACGGCCTGCTGCCGGCGTACTCGGAGCGCAGCGCCATCAGGCCGGGCATCTCGTGCTCGGCGAGCCGGATCTCGTGCCGGCCTGCGGTCGCGAGCGACAGGTCGGCGACCTTGTACTCGAACGTCATCGTCACCTCGTCAGGGGGTGCGGGCGTCGGTTGCGACGCGCGCGGTGTACGGATCGGGCTGTGGATGGATCGGTGTCGTGATCGGGCGAGGGTCCTGCCCGCGGCGCCCGGTGCTCCACCGGGCAGCCAACAGGGAGGAACGGCCTCGCGGCCGACCCGGCGCGGCCCCTCTGGGCCGACGGCATCACCGACGCCGGAGGCACCACCGTAGCAAGGACGGGTCACCCGCACCGGCGAGGACGGTGTCCCCCCGGTGGCTACCCGGCCTCCTCCAGGTGGGCACTGGCCGCGGAGGCGATCCGGAGCAGCGCCGACTCGCCGTCGAGGTCGACCGGGTCGCCCCCACCCAGGCCGATCACCGTGACCGTGCGACCGACCCGCACCGCGGTCACCCACTGGGTGAGCGACCCGACGAGCGCGAGCTCGTCCTCAGCGCAGCCCGGACAGGTCACGTCGATCCGGTAGGCGAGGTCGACGGCCGGGTCGTCGATCCTGGTGACCCGCTCCACACGAGACTTGGGGACGTAGTCGTTCACGGGCTGCGACAGGCACGTGTCGAGCCGCTTCTCCATCTGGGTGAGGTACTCCGCGGCCGCGGCCTCGGAGCGCATGATCCGGATCCGCTGCGCGCCGATGAGCTGCTCACCGGACACCTCCTGCACCCAGGCCGCGCCGACGGTTCTGCCGAAGTCCGGGTGGGTCTCACTCGCGTCGGCGTCGCAGGCCCCGACCCCGACCGCGCCCTCGGACTCGCGCTGCGGGTACCAGCGCAGCCTGGCGCTGTCGAGGACGTCCGGCCCGACCCACTGGGCGGTGGGGAGGAACAGCCGAGGGTTCACCCGGCCCGGCGGGTCGGGCGAGGGCAACGGCGCGGCGGGGCCGGTCGAGCTGGACACGGTGGTCGGGGTCGTGGTCCGCGGACCGGACGGGGCTGTGGTCGTCACCACCGTGACCACGGACTTCCCCATATCGGCAGGCCGAGCCGGTTCGTCGCGGATCATCCCGCCGGGGAGCCACGCCGAGCCGGCGATCACCGCTGCCGTCCCGGCGGCGAGGAAGGCCGTCGCGGTCGCGGCACGCTGCCGACGGGCCCGGGTCTCTCCCCTGGCCCGGACCGTGGACGGCGGGGCGAGGACGAGGGAGTCGGCCTCCGACCGCAGCGACAGGAGTCGGTCGCGCACGGGGTCCGGTGCGCCCCTCTCGGGCAGGTCAGCGCCCACGGTCGACCTCCCTCCGCCCGCGTCCGGCCGAGGGGATGCCACCCGGTGGGGTGAGCGCGAGCAGGGTCGCGAGGGCTGCCCTGCCCCGGTGCAGCCGAGCCTTCACCGTCCCGGTCGGCACGCCCATCTCGACGGCGATCTCCTCGACGGAGCGACCGACCAGGTGATGGAGGACGACGGCGTGTCGCTGTGCCTGGGGGATCTGCCGCAGCGCGCCCACCAGGGCGACGTGGTCCTCGCTCGGGGCGCGGGATGGCGCAGGGCCGCCGTGCCGGACCATGGCTCGCGCCCCGGTCTTCGTCCGCCGCCACCGCGACACCGCGATCCGGCGGGCGACCGTACGCACCCACGCCTCCGGGTCCGCGTACTCGCCGACGGTGGACCATCGCTGCCAGGCCCGCGCGTAGGCCTCCTGGGTGCAGTCCTGGGCCTCGGCCAGGTCAGCGGTCATGGCGTAGACCGTGTGGGTGACCCGCCGAGCGGTCGCCACGTAGAAGGCATCGAAGTCGGCCTCCGACCTGTCCTTGCCCACGCCCCGGTTCACCTCTCCTCCGCCACCCGACCCGACGGCGTGGTGGGACCGTACCGGGAACACGCACGAGGCCGACGTCCGGTTGCGTCCGTCCCCGAGGGACCGCACCGGGCAGGTCAGGAGATCAGTGCCCGGCGGGTGACGCGGTGGGGAGGGAGGACGGGGCCACCCTCGCCCGGTCGATGTCCGGTTCGAGGTAGATCACCCGGGCGATGGGCACGGCCGCCCGCACCCGCCGTTCCGCGGCGTCGATCGCCACCGCGACGTCCTCGGCCCGCACCGCGGCCGGTACCGCGATCTTCGCGGCGACCAGCAGCTCCTCCGGGCCGAGGTGCAGGGTCCGCATGTGGATCACCCGCTCGACGCCCTCACCCACGAGGGCCGCCTCGATGGCCTCCCGGTGCTCCGGCGTCGCCGCCTCACCGATGAGCAGGGAGTTCATCTCGACCGCCAGTACCGCGGCCACGCCGACCAGCAGCACCCCGATCAGCGCCGTCCCCAGCGCGTCCCAGCGCCCGTCATGGGTCGCAAGGGTCAGCCCGACGCCGAAGAGGGCGAACACCAGGCCGAGCAGGGCGGCCGTGTCCTCCAGCAGCACGACCGGCAGCTCCGGGGACTTGGAGGTGCGCACGAACGCCGGCCAACTGCGGCTGCCCCGGGTGCGGTTGGACTCGTGGATGGCGGTGCGGAAGGAGTAGCCCTCCAGCCCGATGGCGACCAGGAGGATGACCACCGGCACCCACGCCCAGCTCTCGATGGGGTGCGGGTCGCTCCACTTGTGCCACGCCTCGTAGAGGGCGAACAGCCCGCCGACGCTGAACAGCACGATGGAGACGACGAACCCGTAGACGTAGCGCTCCCGCCCGTACCCGAAGGGGTGCTCGGGGGTCGCCTGCCGACTCGCCCGCCGACCACCGACGAGCAGCAGCACCTGGTTGCCGGAGTCGGCGACCGAGTGGATCGACTCGGCGAGCATGGAGCTGGACCGGGTCAGCAGGAAGCCGACGAACTTGCTCGCGGCGATCCCCAGGTTGGCCGCCAGCGCGGCGAGGATCGCCCGGGTGCCTCCCTCGGTGGACATACGGAAGATCCTCTCGACGGTCGGTGACAGGAGTGCCCTGCCGTTCGGAGTGCCCGGACGGGTGCCCGGTTCCCGCGACGGGGACGGGGTTCGACTGCCCCTGCCCTCACCTGGTCCGGTCGCGCAGGTCGGCGACGTGCGGTGAGGTCAGCGGGTCGACCCCGGAGGCCAGCGCAAGGTACACCGAGGCGAAGTCGGTCAGCGCCACCAGCCCGGCCAGCCGCTCCAGCGGGTGCCCCGGTTCGGCCGTGAGCTGGCTGACCCGCACCCCGGCGTCCTGGGCGGTGAGCCGCACCGCGTCGGCGGTGCGGGAGGTCTCCAGCCAGGCGCCGTCCGGCCGGTCCAGGGACGGGGGCGCGTCGCGGAGCAGCAGCAGCCGCAGCTGCGGGGGCACGGGCCCGTCGACCTCCGGGTCGGCGAAGACGTCGTCGGCCGTCCTGGCGGCGAACGGCCCGCCGAAGGTGGCGACGACGTCCGCGGCCTCGTCCGGCAGCGCCCCGCGCATCGCCGGGACCCGGGCGGTGCGGGCCAGCATGGAGACCGTCCGGGTTGCGGCGACGCCGGTGACGTCACCGTCGCCGAGGACGACGAGCACGGAGGAGGCGAGCTCGAGGGCGAGGGACTTCGCCGGGTTGACGAACGCCTCCGAGGCGGGACGGAAGGCCTCGGCGCAGCTGTCCAGCCGCTCGGCGACCCGTTCCAGCACCGCGGGCGAGGCGTCGGTGAGGCCGACGGCGTGCGACGCGGCGACCACCGGGACGAGCAGCGACCACAGCCCGAGCCGGGACGCCCGCCCCGCCTTCGTCGGTGAGGGTGGGACCGGCACGTGCACCCCGCCGGTGCGCAGGGCGACCTCGGCCAGCGGCGACCCGGCCGCGCCGACGGTGAGCAGCCGGGCCCCGCGCCGGGCCGCCTCGGCCGCCAGCCCGAGCGGGCCTGGAGCGCGCCCCGACATGGAGACGGCGACGACGAGGTCGAGGGACCCGACCCAGCCGGGGAGGGGGAGGCCGCGGCGCACCGAGACCGGGACCGGGGACCCGCTGCCGGCCAGCATGGTGAGCACGTCACCGACGACGGCGGACCCGCCGAGGGAGGCCACGATGACGGCCCGGGGGCGACCTTCGGCGGCGACCCGTTCCACCCCGGCCTCCGTCGCCGCCGTCAGCGCGGAGCGAACCTGGGCACCGGCCCCCGCGACGGCCAGCAGGCTTCCGGAGGGGTCTGCGGCGCTGAGGGCCGCGGCGTCGTCCAGGAGGTGTTCGTCGAGGATCATGTCAGCTCCCGACCGTCAGCCCTGAGCGCGTGCCTCGTCGACGAGCAGCACCGGGATGCCGCCGTCCACGCGGTACGCCAGCTCGCACCCGGTGCACTGCAGCTCCGGGTCGCCCGAGGGCCCCGTTCCGTCACGCAGCGTCGAGAGGCAGGCCGGGCAGCGGAGGATCTCACGCAGCCAGGGATCGAGTGTGGTCACGAGGACATCCTCGCGCATCGTCACCGGTCATGTGTGCGGACCGGCCACGTCAGGCGAGCCGGTCGGCCCGACGGGGAGGCCCGGGTGACCGGCCGGGTGAACGGCCCGGACGTCGACCGGGACGCCGGCCGGTCAGCCGGCGATCCCGGCCAGCACCCCACGGACCCGGTCGCGGAGGGCCTCCATCGTCGGCCGGTCCCCGGCCTCGACGTTGAGCCGGAGCATGGGCTCGGTGTTGCTCGGCCGGACGTTGAACCACCAGGCACCGTCCCCGTCGACCGGTCCGTCGGCGACGGTGAGCCCGTCGAGCCGCTCCTGGACGACCCCGGGATCGGCGGCGAAGGCCGCCGCGACGAGCTCCAGCGCCTGCGCGACGTCCGGCACCCGGAAGTTGATCTCACCGGAGGCCGCGTACCGCTGGTGCACGGAGAGCAGGACGGACAACGGCTCGGACTGCTCGCCGAGAGCGGCCAGCACGTGCAGGGCGGCCAGCATGCCAGTGTCCGCGTACCAGAAGTCCCGGAAGTAGTAGTGCGCGCTGTGCTCGGCGCCGAAGACCGCGTCGGCCGCCGCCATCTCCGCCTTGATGAACGCGTGGCCGACCCGGGTGCGCACGGCGGTGCCGCCCGCCTCACGGATGACCTCGGGGACGGCCCGGGAGGTGATCAGGTTGTGGATCACCGTCGGCTGCCGCCCCGCCGCCAGCTCCTTGGCGATCTCCCTGGTGGCCACCAGGGCCGAGACGGCGCTGGGGTTCACCGCCTCCCCGCGCTCGTCGACGACGAAGCACCGGTCGGCGTCCCCGTCGAAGGCCAGGCCGAGGTCCGCACCGTACTGGGGGACGGCGGCCTGCAGGTCGAGGAGGTTCTTCGGGTCGAGGGGGTTGGCCTCGTGGTTCGGGAAGGTCCCGTCCAGCTCGAAGTACAGCGGGATCACCTCGACGGGCGGGAGGGCGAGCCCGGCGGCGGAGCCGAGGACCGCCGGGGTGGTCATCCCGGCCATGCCGTTCCCGGCGTCGACGACGACCCGCAGCGGCCGGATCCCGGAGAGATCGACCAGGGACCGCAGGTGACCCGCGTAGCCGGGGAGGAGGTCGCGGCGCTCCTCGGCGGCCGGAGGCGCCCCGTCGCCGTCCACCGGCCAGGCGGGGTCGTCCAGCAGCGCCTGGGCGAGGTCACGGACCTCGGCCAGCCCGCTGTCCAGCCCGACCGGGCGGGCCCCTGACCGGCACAGCTTCATGCCGTTCCAGGCGGCCGGGTTGTGGCTGGCCGTGAACATCGCTCCGGGGGCCGCGAGGGCGCCGCTGGCGTAGTACAGGGCGTCGGTGCTGCACAGGCCCATGTGGACGACGGGGAGACCCTCGGACCGTGCCCCCAGGGCGAACGCCTCGGACAGGCGCGGCGAGGAGTCGCGCATGTCGTGCCCGATCACCAGACGCTCGGCGCCCGAGGCCAGTTCGCGGCGGGCGAAGGCGGTCCCGAGCGCCCGGACGACCCGGTCGTCGAGCTGGGAGCCGACCAGCCCCCGGATGTCGTTCGCCTTGACGATCTCACGAAGGTTCAGCACGCGGTGAGGCTATCCCGGGCGGGCACGACTGCTTCGACGGGCCGGGGCCGGTGCGGAACCGGCCCGACAGCACCCACTAGTCCTTCCGGCTCCGGTCGATGACCGCCTCGACGGTCAGCTCCGAGCCGGCGTGCTCCCAGGTGCGGTGCTCGCACCGGTGGCACGAGGTGAACTCCACCGGGGTGCCGTCGGTGAGGCACATGGAGAGCCGGGTCACGTGAGGGCTTCCGCAGCCCCGGCACCGGTCGGCGAACCGGTGCTCACGCTGGGTCAGCGATCCGAGCGGCGGGGGCGCGACGCCTGCGCGTCCCCGGCTGCGCCGCGGCTGGGGCACAGCCGGCGCCGCTGGCTCGTCGGGCGAACCCTGGTCGGGCGTCCGGGAGCCACGAGACATGTCCACCTCCGCGTCTGGCCCCGCCGAGGGAGCGGGGCTGGCGTGTGGCCCGCCGCTGCGAGCACACAGGTGACGGCGAGGAGTCCGCCCGGGTGAACCCGGTGACCGTCCGTCCTCGGCGTCCCCGACTACCTCGGCAGCAGGGGAGGAGGAGTTGAACCGGAGGAGTGTCCCGGCGTATGGCGCCTACCAGGGCATTCCCCGGTGCTTGGCGGCTTTCCCGGCGGGTGCGGCCGGGTCAGCGGTCCGGGTCGCGGAGAACGCGGAGATGGCCGCGCCTACCCACCTCGACGGTGGATCCGCCCGGGATCGGCCCCGGCTCGGGACGCGGTCTCGCCGCCTCGCGCACCGCGTCGGCGAGGGCGAGGAGGTCGTCGTGGGACGGGCCGGGAGGGTCGAGGTCCGGCGCCAGCCGGACGACCTCCCACCCCCGCGGGGCGGTGAGCCGGTCCGCGTGGTCGGCACACAGGTCGTAGCAGTGTGGCTCCGCATAGGTGGCCAGCGGTCCCAGGACGGCCGTCGAGTCGGCGTAGACGTAGGTCAGGGTGGCCACCGCGGCACGCCCGCACGCGGTGCGCGAACAACGACGCACACCTCCCACGGCGGGCAAACCTACCCCCCGAACCCGGTGAACACCTACCACGCCGCGCCGGGGTGCCCTCGGCGCCGCGCCGCTTCGTCCCGGCTGCCGCTGTCGTCCCGGTGCGGTCGGCCGAACAGCCTCGGCCGGGGAGCCGCGTCGCGCGGGACCGGCGCCCGGGCCCGGTTAGGCTCGTCGCATGTCCGCGACCACACCCCGCAGGCACCGCAGGGACCGGCACGACCGCGGGCTCCGGGGACCGCTGGTCCCGCGGGAGCTGCCCGCCTGGCGCAGCAGGGCGGACCGGTTCGACGACCGGGTGCTGGACACCGTGGACACCCTCGAGCGGCGGTGGGCACGGGAGCTGGACGGCGTGGAGTTCGCCGTCGAGGACGTGCCGCCGAGCGATCCGGCGCCGTGGGAGCACGGCGAGATCCCGCTCGGACGGTTCTTCCCCGCCCAGGGGACCCTCCCGCCGCGGGTCGTCGTCTACCGCCGCCCCGTCGAGACCAGGGCTTCGGACGCACGGGAGGTGAACGCGCTGGTCCACGACGTGGTCGTCGAACAGGTCGCGCACCTGCTCGGGCTCACGCCGGAGCAGGTGGATCCGCACTACGGGGAGGAGAGCTGACCACCGGCCTCAGACGGCGCGCTTCTTGATCCGCCGCCGCTCCCGCTCGGAGAGCCCGCCCCAGATCCCGAACCGCTCGTCATTGGCGAGCGCGTACTCCAGGCACTCCCCCCGGACCTCGCACGACATGCACACCCGCTTGGCCTCGCGGGTGGAGCCGCCCTTCTCCGGGAAGAAGGCCTCCGGATCCGTCTGCGCGCACAGGGCGCGCTCCTGCCAGTCCAGCTCGGTACCAAGACCCCCCTCGTCGAGCGACCCCCTCAACACCATCGCCATGAGCTCATGCACCTGGCGCCTCCTCGACCCTGGCCCCTCGCGAGGCTTCTTCCCCACCCAGAGTGGCCACTCGAACACTTTCTGTATTCAGCATGGCCTACACTACTGGAATTACACGCGTGTCGCACACTCGACGTCAAGCCGATCTCTGGTATTCACAGCCGCTCCCGGCAGTGGGTCGCCCCGAAGGCTGCTGCGAGGATCGTCGGCATGGACGTCGCCCGAGCCGAGCACCCCCACACCCTCCCCACCGGCTCTCCGTCACTCACAGTACCCATTCAACCACTACGCGTAACTGCCCTTGCAGGGGGGGTGGGTGCCGCCCGGTTCCTGCGCGGTCTGCTGCTGCACGCCCGGGAGCGCGGCCTCCCCCTCGACGTCACCGTCGTCGGCAACACCGCCGACGACCTGACCATCAGCGGACTGCGGGTCTGCCCCGACCTGGACACCGTGATGTACACCCTCGGCGGCGGCGTCGAGGAACGCCAGGGCTGGGGACGCACCGAGGAGACCTTCACCGTCGCCGAGGAGCTCCGTGCCTACGGCCGCGGCAGGGACTGGTTCACCCTCGGCGACCGGGACGTCGCCACACACGTCGTCCGCACCGCGCTGCTCGCCGAGGGCCGCACCCCCACCCAGGTCACCGCGGCCCTGTGCGAGCGCTGGCAGCCGGGGGTCCGGCTCCTGCCGATGAGCGACGACCCGGTGGAGACCCACGTCGTGCTGGACGGCACGACCGGGGACGGGGCGACGGTGGTCCACTTCCAGGAGTGGTGGGTCCGCCTGCGGGCGGCCGTCCCGGCCCGGGAGTTCCTCCTCACCGGGATCGAGCGTGCCCGGCCCGCCCCGGGGGTCCTCGACGCGGTGCACGGGGCCGACGTGATCCTGCTGCCTCCGAGCAACCCCGTGGTCTCCATCGGCCCGATCCTCGCCGTGCCCGGCCTGCGGGACGCCGTTCGGGCCGCGTCCGCGCCGGTCGTCGGGGTGTCCCCGGTCATCGGCGGGGCTCCGGTGCGGGGGATGGCGGACGCCTGCCTCGCCGCGATCGGCGTGGAGACCGACGCCATGGCCGTCGCCGGGCTGTACGCCGACCTCCTCGACGGCTGGCTGGTCGACCTCGTCGACGCGCCGGGGACACCGCCGGACCGGCCGGTGGTGCGCGCCCTCCCGCTGCTGATGACCGATCCCGGGGCCGCGGCCGCCATCGCCGGCGCCGCCCTCGACCTCGCCGCCACGCTCGGCGGCCCGACCGGCGACGCGACCGACAGCCCGACCGGCGCAGCCCTCCTCGGGGAACCCCGGTGACCCCGGACTCCCCGGGTCCCCGGCCCACGGCCTCCCCTGCGACGGCCTCTCCGGCGACGGCCTCCCCGCCCACGGGCTCTCCTGCGACGGCTCGACTCGAGGCGTACGGCGTGCACGGGGTCGGCGAGGTCCGCCCCGGGGACGACCTCGCCGCCCTGCTGGTCACCGCGCTCCGCACGAGCGCCGTCCCGCTGCGGGACGGGGACGTCCTGGTGGTCTCCAGCAAGGTGGTGTCCAAGGCGGACGGGCACGTGCACCCGGGCGGCTCCCGGGACGAGGCGATCGCCGCCTCGACCGTGCGGGTGGTCGCGGAGCGCACGACCCCCGCCGGCACGGCCCGGATCGTCGTCTCGCGGGCCGGTCCGGTGCTCGCCGCGGCAGGGGTCGACGCCTCGAACGTCGCCCCGGGCCAGGTCCTCACCCTGCCGCCGGACCCGGACGGCGCCGCACGTCGGCTGCTGGCCGGGGTCACGGCGCTCACCGGGCACCGGATCGGGGTCGTGATCTCGGACACCGCCGGCCGGCCATGGCGGCTCGGCCAGGTGGACATCGCCGTCGGCGCCGCGGGGATCGACGTCACCGACGACCTGCGGGGCGCCGTGGACGGCTACGGCAACCCGTTGGAGGTCACGGTCCGGGCACTCGCCGACGAGATCGCCGCCCTCGCCGACCTGGTGAAGGGCAAGCTGGACGGCGTCCCCGCGGCCGTGGTGCGCGGTCTGGACAGGCTCGTGTCCGGCCCCGACGAGGGCACGGGGACCGCCAGGTCGACCGAGGGCACAGAGACCGCCAGGTCGACCGAGGGCACAGAGACCGC
>JAAYAH010000148.1 GCA_012719445.1 Actinomycetales bacterium
CATCCGGTGAGCCCGGCCATCCGGTGAGCGGGTTCTGTTCGGCAGATGACAAGGATTTCGTTGACATCTGCCGAACAGAACGCGCCTGCGGATGTGACCTAAGGCCGTTCCCCTCCTGGCGCTCCGGACGAACGATGGGAGGAGGGCAACGAGGGGGACGCACATGGGAAGCCGAGCCGTCCTGGTCGGAACGGTGCTCGCCGTCGTTGCCGCGGTCGGCGCCGCCTGCGTGCCGCCCCCCGACCCGGTCGTCGCGATCGACATGCGGGCGGGCGGCGAGTTCTTCTCGATGCCGTGGCCGAGCGACACCCGGCGCGCCGCCGACGGGACCCTCGAGCTCGACGGTCTCCCGGGAGTCGACCCGCTGCCGGGCGAGGACGCCCAGTGGCCCCGCACGCTCCTGCCCGGGATCCTCGACGAGGCCGCCGCCTCGCTGGACGGGTTCGGGGTGAGCACCGCGACCTACTTCCACACCCTCGTCGGGGTGAAGCGGGGGTCCCTGCCGTCGCCCTCCGGGTCCCTCGGCAACCGCTCGAACGTGATGATGTTCGAGCTCGACGACCCGGCACGGCGCGTGCCGGTGCTCGTCGACTTCCAGGGCCCCGCCGACCGGCACCGACCGGGCAGCCTGCTCACGGTCCTTCCCTATCCGGGCCATCCGCTGCGCGAGTCGACGCGCTACGCGGTCGCGGTCTTCGACGGGCTGAAGGTCGGACAGGACCAGCGCCCGAAGCCGGCCCCGCTGCTGCGCCAGCTCGACGAGCCGTGGACGCCCGGGACCGGGTTCGACGAGGACGACTGGAACCTCCTGCGCACCCAGCGCGACGAGGTCCGCCGGGCCGTGGACTCGGTGACCGGCTGGCAGCCGCACGACCTGCTCGCGTTCACCGTGTTCACGACCCAGGACGTCGACGGCGACACGAGGGCCGTCGCCGACGCGATCCACTCGTCGCCACCACCGCAGGTCACGGTCACCGACCAGTCGCCGTGCGAGCCGGACCCGGCGGCGCGCGGGACCGCGACCTCGAAGCTCGTCGGGTCGGTGGAGCTCACCCGGTGGCAGGAGGGCCCGTACCCGTACCACCACCACGGCGGGGGGATCGTCGTGGGCCCGGGCGGGTCCGCGGTGCCGCAGGCGACGTTCGCCGCGGACTTCCTGCTCCGGCTGCCCTGCGGTGAGCCGCCCCCGTCCGGGTGGCCGCTCGCGGTCTTCATCACCGGCACCGGGGGCGACGCCTCGCCCAACCTGCCGTTCACCCACGAGGGGTGGGCCGTCGCGTCGATCGCGCCGGTGTACGGGTTCGGCCGGGGGGTCCAGCTCACCCCGGAGATGGTGCAGCTCGGGTTGAGCACCCTCTTCGATGCGCAGCGGCTCACCATGTACAACTTCCTGAACCCGCCCGCCGCCCGCGCGAACCCGATCCAGCAGGCGGCGGAGTTCCTGGAGGTGCTCGAGGCCTTCGAGCACCTCCAGGTCGACGGTGCGACGGTGGGCGCGACCGTCCCGGTGCGCACCGACCCCGCCCGGCAGGTCGTGTCCGGCCAGAGCCA
>JAAYAH010000149.1 GCA_012719445.1 Actinomycetales bacterium
CCGGTCACCCTGGTACAGCGGCTGATAGACCAGCAGGTCCCGACCCAGCTCGCTCTCGAGGCGGCCCGGTAGCAGCCGACAGGAGGAGAAGCGCTCGGGATCCGGGACGTGGGCCCGGCCGTCCCGGTAGTCGGCCACCAGACGGGAGGTGCTGTGCCGGGCGGTGTCGTCCTCGGCCGGGTCGGACACGGGGTCGAAGGCCACCAGGAAGCACCGGGTCAGCCCGACGGAGGCCGCCCTGTCGGCCAGCACCCCGCCGACGTCGTCCAGGCTGCGGCACCCCAGCAGGTCCCGGCTCATCCCCACGATGGCGTCCTGGGCCCGCGAGTGACCGGTCGCGGTCCTGGTGATGCGCACGGCGGTGCGGATCTGCTCGTCCACACCGCCCTCCGCCGGGACGGTGCTGCCCCGCACCACCAGGGTGCACGGCACCTCGACCCGCGCGGCCGAGCGGTCGCCGTCGGCCTGGGCCAGCAGCAGCTCGGCGGCCACCCGGCCCTGGTCGGGCAGGTTCTGGTCGACCGTGGTGATCCCCGGCCAGGTCATGACACCGGTCGGGTAGTTGTCGAACCCGGTCACCGCGACGTCCTCGGGCACCCGCAGCCCGCGGCCGGTCACCGCCTCCATCGCCGCGACGGCGATGTAGTCGTCGGTGGTGACCACGGCGTCCATGTCGGTGCGCCGGCGCAGCAGCGTGCGCAGCTCCTGGTCGGCGACGTCGTGCCGGGCCTGACCGTCGATGACCAGCTCCTCGTCCACGGCAAGGCCCCGCACGGCCAGCTCCCGCCGGAACACCAGCTCCCGCTCGATGTGGTCGGCGGCGTGCAGATGCCCGCGGATCATGACCGGTCGGCGGACACCGCGCTCGTCGAGCAGGTGGGCCATCACCGCCGACATGCCCTGGTCGTTGTCCCCACGCACGCAGGCAGCCCCCGGGACGTCCTGCGCGATGTGCACCGTGGGCAGCCGCAGCTCAGCCAACAGCCCCAGCAGGGCCTCGCTCTGCTCCGGCCGGGGCAGATCCGTGGTGATCACACCGACGGGGCTGTGGTGCCGCAACAGGCAGACGAGGGACTCCGGCAGGGCGGTCGAGGTGAGATCGTCGGAGTGCACGACCAGCGGGACGCCGCGCGGGGCGAGCACCTCGAGCATGCCGCGTACCAGGGCGATCTGGTACACGTCGAACGTCGTCATGACGGCCACGACCGGCTGACGTCCGCCCGTCGCAGCGCAGCCCATCGGATGCCGCCTCCTTCGCGGAGGTCATCGACAGGAGGCGGCGCCATCTCAACAATGCTCCGGTCTCACCGGCCCTCGCCGCATCGGCAGGTCGGGGTGGCTCGGCGTGCCGCCCGGCGCCCGACTCACCCGGCCGCGACGGCCCCGGTCTGACCGACGGTCTGACCGACGGTCTGGTCGACGGGCTGGTCGAGCAGGGACCGATACCACTTGATCTTGTTCTCGATGGCGGTGAGGTGCCCGGTCAGGTCCGCCAGCCGCGCGCACAGCTCGTCCCGGTGCGCCTCCAGCACCGCGACCCGTTCCGGGACGGTGTCGTCCCCGGAACGGGTCAGCTCGACGAACCGGAGCATGTCCCGGATCGGCATCCCGGTCTGCCGGAGCAGGTTGAGGAAGCGGACGGCGCCCAGGTCGGCGTCCCGGTACCGGCGGTGCCCGCCCGCCGCCCGGGCGACCGGCTCCAGCAGACCGATGCGTTCGTAGTAGCGCAGGGTGTGCCGGGTGAGGCCGGTGAGCTCGGCTGCCTGCTCGATGGTGTACGTCCCGTCCACGGGGACAACGCTAGGAGTCGGAGGGGGCTCTCCGTCAACACCGCCGACCTGCCGGACGCCGGTGCCGGCGGGTTGACGAGACCTCAGGACGCCGCGGCCCCGCGGAGGAACAGGTCCACCACCCGCCGGGGCAGCTCCGGATCGGGGCCGTCGCCGCCGCGTTCCTCCGGTGGCATGGCCACGTCGTCGGGCATGGGCTCGGCGACCGCGGCCAGCTCGAGGAACGCCCAGGCCAGGAAGCCGGGGTCGGCGGCCCGCAGCTCCCCGCGGGCGACGGCCGCCGCCATCAACTCGGTGACCGGCGTGATGAGCGCCGCGACGTACCGGTGCGAGACGGCGCTCCTGGTCCCGTCGCCGACCTGGCGGGTCGCGTCGAACAACCGCTGCCCCATCGCCGTGCTCGGGCCGTCGCCCCGGGCGAAGAGGGTGACGACGGCGGTGAGCTGCTCGGCCAGCCCTCCCCCCGTCGCCAGGGCGGTCTGGAGCACCCGCTCCGACTCCGCGATGTACCGCATGGCCACCTCGGTGTACATCTCCTCCTTGCCCCCGGGGAAGTGGTGGTAGAGCGAGGCCTTCCGGATCGCCACGGACCGGGCGATCCGGTCGAGGGAGACCCCGGGGTACCCGTTCGCCAGCAGTTCGTCGGCGAAGGCGTCGAGGATGCGGCTCCTGGTGTCGCTCGGGGACACGATGATCAGACTCCCTTCCGCACCCGCCGGGTCGCGGTGACCCGGACGGCGACCAGACCGCAGACGAGCAGCACGGCTGCCGCGACCCCGGACCGCCCCAGCGTCCCACCGGACCAGGTCGGACCGGTCAGCGCCCGCAGCCCCTCCAGCACGTAGGTGAGGGGGTTGAGGTCGGCGACGGGCGCCATCCAACCGCCGAGCCGGTCCCGGGGCACGAGCATCGGGGTCAGCAGGGAGAGCGGGAAGAAGACCATCGACACCGCGTTGACCGCGGCGTCGGTCCCGGCGTGCAGCGCGGCCGCCGTCGCCAGCAGCAGGAACCCCGCTCCGACCAGCACCGTCCCCAGCACCAGGCCGGCCGCCGCCGCGAGACCGTGCTCCGGCCGCAGCCCCATCAGCCCGCCGAGGGCCACGAGCAGGGTCGACTCGACCGTGAGCACGATCAGCCCGGCCGCCACCGGGGCGACGACGAGCACGGACCGCCGGGTCGGCGTGAGCGCGAGCCGGGCGTGGTACCCGGAGGTGATGTCCCGGACGAGGAGCTGTCCGGCGACGGCGCCGCCGGTGAAGGCGGTGGTCAGCAGGCAGAGCGGGAGCACGATGGCCACGTAGGGCCGCCCGGGGGCGAGGGCGTCCCCGACGGTGGACAGCTGCCCGTCGTAGAGCAGCAGGAAGAACCCGCTCATCAGCAGCGGCGAGACCACGAGCGCCGGCAGCCTCAGGCAGGTGACCAGGGCCCGGCGGGTCAGGGCGAGGGCGGTCGGCAGGAACGGACTCGTCGTCGGGATCGTCGCGGGACTCGTCGTCGAGGTCACCGCGGGGGGCATGGTGCGGGTCGTGACGGGACTCGTGTCGGGAGGCGTCGTGCTCATCGGGCACCCGCCTCGGCAGGGGCGGCGAGGCGGAGGAACACGTCCTCCAGGCTCGGCTCCTCGACGGCGCAGGACCCGATCTCCAGCCCGGCACCGGCCAGGGCCAGCAGGATCTCGGTGACACCGGTGCCCGCTTCGGGGAGGTGCACCCGGATGCCGGCCGGCGGGAGCGGGTCGACGGCGTCACCGCGGTCGGCCAGCACCCGCCTGGCGCGACCGGCGGACTCGGCGTCCGGGAGGCCGACGGCCAGGGACTGCTCGCCCACCCGGCGCTTCAGCTCCTCGGGGGTCGCGGATGTGACGAGCCTGCCTGCGGAGAGGATGCCGATCCGGGCGGCGAGGTGGTCGGCCTCGGCGAGGTCCTGGGTGGTCAGCAGCACGGTGACGCCCTCGCGGGCCAGCCGGGAGATCTCGGCCCACACCTCCAGCCTGCTCCGCGGGTCGAGCCCGGTCGTCGGCTCGTCGAGGAAGAGGACCCGGGGCTGGTGCACCAGGGCGACGGCCAGGTCGACCCGGCGGCGCAGCCCCCCGCTCAACCGGCCGACCGGGACGTCGACGTGCGCGCCGAGGGAGAACAGGTCGACGAGCCCGGCGACCCGGTCCCCGGCCCGTCGCCCGCCGAGACCCTGCAGGGTGGCCTGCAGCCGGAGCAGTCCGAGCGGCGTCATCATCGGGTCGAGGCCGACCTCCTGGCGGACCGCGCCGACCCGTGCCCGCACCAGCTCCGGATGCGTCACCACGTCGGCACCGGCGACCAGGGCGGTGCCCTCGGTCGGCGGGAGCTGGGTGGTCAGCATCCGGACGGTGGTCGTCTTGCCGGACCCGTTCGGCCCCAGCAGCCCGTAGATCTCGCCCTTCGCGACGGCGAGGTCGACCGACTCCACCGCGACGACTCGGCCGAACACCCGGCACAGGCCGGTCGCTCTGATCATCTCTGTGTCCATGACCCGAGACCCTACCTATCGTTCGGTAGGTTGTCCACCGCCTTCCGTCGCCCGACACCCACCCCCGCATCCGGCGCCGCCCCCCGGGCGACCCCGGCGCGACGAGAGGGATGTGTGACATAAACCCTTGTCGCCGGTATTGACATCGCCGAGACGAGGCCTTCCCAACCGTTTCGTGTGTCGGAACCCACAGTGCGGAATGCCACCCGGGACGGGTCCTATGCGCCTCCCTGGGCGAACCGCACGGTTGACGTACAGTGAGGGGATTCATACCCGTCCGACATGCGACACGTCGCGGGAGATGTCCCCCGGGCGGCGGCCCTCAGGGCAGAATCGGTTCCCGAGGAGCGACGTCCACCCTGCACAGCGCGGCAACCGGCGGCACACCGCGCGGGGCAGGGCCGGTACGGGCGAGTGCACGGCCCGGCGGGTGCCGTGATTCACTGAGGTGCCGGACCGGTGTACAGACAGTGGCCGCCAGGACCCGTAGAATCGAGGCCGATCCGAGGTTTCATCCGCACTTGACCGAAGATGTCACCCCCGACCCCGTGACTGCCCAGCACTCGTGGTGTCATGCTCAATACCGAACGTGCAGACCGTCGCGAGGGAGGTAATGCGCGTCCCCATGCGCGCATCGATGTGTGAACTCGGGGAGGAACCCGATGGTTGTGCTTGCCGCTACCGGCCTTCTTGCCGCCGCTGACGGCCCATCACTCAACGCCGACGGGGTCGTCGAGTGGGGGGTCAAGAACATCATCCCGATCGTCCTGCTCATCATCGGCATCGGGATCATCGCCAGTTCCCGCAAGGGCAAGATCAGTGACAACGCCAACACGCTGACCAACGTCATCCTCGGCTTCAGTGTCATCGCCGGAGCCGCGGTTCTCTACGGGTTCGCCGGTCAGCTCACTGATCTGGTCTTCGGCAGCTGAGCCGTGCGCGTCGTCCCTGACGACGAGGTCTACCGGGTCAACACGGTGTGGCTGGGTCCACGCGGGCTCACCTTCCCCTGGACCGCCCGCTACCTGGCCTACGCCACCTGGCTGGCGACCTTCCTCGTCGTCCTCCTCGTCGAGGCGATCACGCCGCTGGACGTCGGCGTGCCGCCGGTCTGGGAGATCGCCGTCACCACCCTGTTCACCTACGCCCTGATGGGGTTCGTCGACCACGAGCGACCGGTGCGGGCGGTCTGGCAGACCTTCCTCGCCGACCTCACCGCCCCGCGCCCGCAGGCCCGCCGACTGTCCACCCGCACCACCCCGAACGTCCGGGTCGTCGAACGACGCCCACCGAGGGCGCCGTCCGAGGTGACCCCGTCCGAGGAGAGCCTGGAGGTCATGTGATGGGCCGACGCGGTAGAGGCGACCGGCGCGCGGCGAACCTGCCGCTCGCCCTGCGCTCGATCCACGGCAACCTCGCCCTCACCGACACCTCGGCATGGGCGTGGTTCGCCGTCCCCATCCAACGGTGGGCGTTCCGGGCCGACAGCGAGCGGCTCAACCTCGTCCTCGACACCGGGTCCCGGCTGTCCGCCCTCGCCGGGCGCCAGGTCCACCTCCGGATCACCTCCCGGCCCTACCCCGCCGCCACCTGGGCGAGGGGCCTCGACGAGCGCACCGAGCGACCGGTGCGCGGGGTTCCCGGCGAGACCTGGGCCGACCACCTGGTCAGGGCCCAGAAGCACGTCCGCGCCTCGACCATGGCCGAGAAGGAGGTCTACGTCGGGGTGAGGCTGATGGAGCGGTCCGGGGTCTCCACCCTCGCCGAGCGGGTCCTGCGCCGGCCGACGGTCCGCGAGTTCGAGCGCCTCGACCGGGACGCCGCGCTGGTCGCCGAGACCGTCGCCGGCCCGGGCCTCGACGGTCGCCCCGCGAGCGCCCGCGAGATGGAGTGGCTCATGTGCCGCTCGCTCGCCCTCGGACTGCCGGCCCCCGGCGCCCTCTCCCCCGTCGACGACGGCCTGTGGGAGACCGAGGACCTCTTCGAGCTCACCGACGGCGTCCAGGCGGTCGCCGAGCCCTTCTCGCCGACGGTCCAGGTGACCCGCCGCGATCCGCTCGGCGGCACCGTCACCCGGCACGTCGCCGTACTCACCTTCGGCCGGGTGGAGGAGCTGGAGGTTCCCGAGACCGCCCTCGACCCCTGGGTCGTGCACGCCGACCGGATGCCCTTCCCCGTGGAGTGGTCCATGCGCCTGGACCTCCTCGACGGCGAGCAGGCCCTCGACGCCGTGCAGCGCAAGCTCCTCATCGTGCGGGACATGCAGCGGCACTACCGCGAGCACGACCTCGACGAGCCGCTGGCCCTGGAACGCCAGGCCCGCCAGGCCAGGGCCATCGAGGACGAGATGACCACCGGCGGGGACGTCGTCGGCACCCGGGTGCACGGCTGGTTCCGGCTGGCCGTCGCCGGCACCACCGAGGAGCAGTGCCTGGAACGGGCACGGGCCGTGGTGGACTCCTACCGCAAGCGCCGGATGACCATCGCGCACCCGAAGGGCCAGCACGGCCTGCTCCGGGAGTTCATCCCCGGCGAGCCGCTGTCCTCGACGGCGTACCGGCGCCGGCTGCCGGTGCTGTACCTCGCCGCGGGGGTGCCCGCGGCGTCCTCGACCCTCGGCGACCGGCGCGGCCCCTACATCGGCCACACCTGCGCCTCCTCCCGGCGCGCGGTCATGTTCGACACCCACTACGCCACCGAGGTCAGGGAGACCTCCGGGCTGGTGCCGATCGTCGGCTCGCTCGGCTCCGGCAAGTCGGTGCTCGCCGGGCTGATCACCTACGAGGCCGCACGGCGCGGCATCACCTCGGTGATGCTCGACCCGTCCGGCCCGCTGGCGCGGCTGTGCCAACTGCCGGAGCTGGCGGACGCCGCCCGGCACATCGACCTCACCTCGGCCCCGCCCGGCACGCTCAACCCCTACTCCGTCGTGCCGATCCCGCGCCCGGACGAGTACCCGACGGCCGACGCCCTGGAGGAGGCCAAGACGCTCGCGGCGCAGGACCGCAAGCTGCTGGCGCTCGACGTCGCGACGATGCTGCTGCCCCCGGCGCTGGCCTCGGCGCCGCGCACCCGGCTGCTGCTCAGCGAGGCGGTGCGGGCGACCAAGGGCGTCCCGGTGACCAGCCTGTGGACCGTGGTCGAGCACCTCGACCGGCGCGGGGACGAGAGCGCGAGGGACATCGCCGCCTACCTGCGGGACATGGCGGAGATGCCGCTGGCCCGACTGTTCTTCCCGGCAGGCCCGGTCGGCGAGCGGGCGAGCGAGAGCGCTCCGGTACTCACCGTGCTGACCATGCCCGGGCTGGTGCTGCCGCCGCCCAACGTGCCGCGCGAGCACTGGTCGACCAGCGAGCAGCTCGCCGTCCCGCTGCTGCACCTGGCGTCCTGGTACGCCAGCCGGACCATCTACGGCAGGGCACGGGCCGAGCGCAAGCTCGTCGCCCTCGACGAGACGCACTTCCTCGGCGAGTGGGGAGCCGGGCGGGCGCTGTTCACCCGGCTCGGCCGCGACTCCCGGAAGTGGAACACCTGCGTGCTCGCGGCCTCGCAGAACCCCGGGGATGTGCTCGGCATGGAGGTGTCCAACTTCATCTCCGCCGCCTTCGTCGGCCGGATCGAGGACGAGCAGGTCGCCGCGGACGCGCTGCGCATGCTCCGGGTCCCGGCCGGGGTCGGCTACGAGTCCGTGCTGGCCAGGCTCTCGCCGCGGTCGGCCCCCGGGGTCCGGTCAGGGCTGCGCGAGTTCGTCATGCGGGACGTCGACGGCAACGTCGACCGGATGCGGGTCGACCTCGACCACCTACCGCACGTGCTCGCCTCCCTCGACACCACGGCGGCCCCCAGCGGTCGCGACGTGGCCGGCCAGCCGGCGCTCCCCGAGGCGCCGGAGACACAACGGGTCGCCCTCCCCGCCGGCGGCGTCGTCGACGTGGACAAGGCTGCCGGGGCTCGGGCACTGCGCGCGGCTGAGGACGTCGCATGAGTGCCTCACTGCGCCCGCGCCGGGTCGCCGCGATGCTGCTGGCCCTCGGCGCGGTCCTGCTGTGCGGCGTCGCCCTGCCGGCCCCGGCCGTGGCCATCCCGCTGCCGGGGGTGGACTGCACCGAGGCTCCGACCCCCGAGGTGCCCGGGCGCGGAGTGGTCGGCTTCTTCGAGCCGCCCCCCGACTCCCCGCCCCCGGTGGCGGACCCGTTCGCCGACAAGCCGACGACGTCCATCCACGAGCAGTACGGCTACGCCGGGCTGCGCTGGAACACCTACGACCTGGGCTGCGGCCCGGACATGGCCAGGGCCCCCGACGCCCCGGTCGGCACGTCCATCGCCAACTGGATCATGACGGTCCCCAAGGCGGCCATCGCCGCGACCGGAGCCCTGCTGTCCGCCGCGTACCAACCGGAGTTCCTCGGGGTCTTCGACCCTCTCATCGCACGGGTGGTCGACACCCTGCGTCACTCGGTCTTCGAGCAGTGGCTCGGGCTGACCGTCGCGGCGCTGGGGTTCCTGCTCATCTGGCGGGCCCGGCAGGCGTCGCTGTCCAGCTCGGCCGGGGCGATCGGCTGGGCGCTGCTCGTCATGGTCATCGCCACCGTGATCTTCCGGTGGCCGCTGGTCGCGGGCAACGCCGCCGACCAGACGGTGACCTCGGTGATGTCGACCGTCACCGGAGCCCTCAACCAGGACAACGACGCCGACGGCGGCTCCCCCGGCCAGCAGGCCACCGCCAACCTGCACCACTCGCTGCTCTACCAGGCCTGGCTCGGCGGGATCTTCGGCGACTCCAACTCCGCCGTGGCCAGGAAGTACGGCCCGGCCATCTTCGACTCCCAAGCCCTGACCTGGCGCGAGGCGGAGATCATGCGCCAGGACCCGGAACGCGGGAAGGACATCGTCCAGGCCAAGAAGGACAAGTTCGAGGCCACCGCCGCGAAGGTCAAGGCCGAGGACCCCGACGCCTACGAGTACCTCGTCGGCCGGCGGTCCGACGCCCGGGTCGGCTACGCCCTGCTGTCCCTGCTGGGGACCCTGTGCGCCATCCCGTTCCTGCTCATCTCCGCCCTGCTCGTGCTCGGGGCGCTGGTCATCGTGCGGCTCGGCGTGATGATGTTCCCGGTGTTCGCCACCCTCGGATTGTTCGCACCGATGCGTGGTCTGGTCATCGGACTCGGCAACACGGTCGCGGCGGCAATGATCAACTCTCTGGTGTTCGGCCTCGGCACGGCAGTGATGATCAAGAGCATCGGCGTGATCATGTCGCCGGAGACCGGCCTCGCGCCATGGCTCGTCGTCGCGCTCATGCTGCTGCTGACCCTCGTCATGTGGTACGCGCTCAAGCCGTTCCGGCGACTGACCCAGATGGTCGGCGCCCGGCACAACGTCTTCTCCGACGCCGCGGGCGGCCTCGGCACGGCGGGCCGGGACACCGCCCGCGGCGGCAGGCGGCTGGTGACCGCGGGCCTGGGGTCCTTCCTCGGCAACACGGCGGCCCGCAAGGTGGCCGAGGAGGACACCGACGGGAGACGCCTGGTCCCGGCGAGGGCCGAGGCCGAGGGCACGTTCGTCCTCCCCCGGCCGGTCACCGCCCGCAAGGCGCGCCCGGCAGGTTCCGGTGGTCCCGCGGGGGGTCCCGTGGAAGGCGCTGCGGCCACGGCGGGCGGGCCGGGTGCCCCGGCAGCGGCGGCAGGGATCGCCCTCGGCGGGGCGGCGGCGGGTGCTGCCGCCGCGGCCGGTCCCGGCGGTCCCGGAGGGCCGGTGTCCGGCGGCCCGCGTGAGACCGGTGAGTCCCGGTCGGCGCGCACCGAGCGGACCGGTGTCCACGTGTCCGGCGTCGACCGCTCGGGCGTCGACCACTCCGGCGTCGACCGTTCCGGTGGGGAACGGATCGACACCGAACGGTCCGGCACCCGGCGGTCCGGGGGCGAGCGCCCCGTTCCGGAGCGGGACGGCGGAGAGGTGTTCGTCCCCAGTCGGGGGCGGACGGCTCCCGACGCCGGCCTCGATCCGGGGGCACCCACCTACCACCCCGGTGGCAGGGAGAGCGGTGACCGGTCCTGGCATCCGGCGGCGACCGTCGACCAGATCCCGCGTCCGGTCGAACCCGAGGCCGTCGGCGGTGAGCAGGTGTACGTGATCTACCGCCCGGACGCGGGCGCCGAGGAGTCGAGTGGTGGCTGAGTTCGTCGCCTGGGCCTGCCGGTCCCCACAGCGGTTGCTGACGGTCCTCGCCGTCACGCTCATCGCCGTCCTCGGGATCGGCACCCTGGTCGTCGACCACCTGTCCGACGAGACCCCCGGCACCACCACGACCACACCGACGGTGAGCGCCGAGGTGCCCGACGCCGCACCCTTCGTGCGGACCGCGGTCGAGTTCGCCCGGCTGTGGGCCTCCCCGGAGTCCGGGCAGAGCCTGGAGCAGTGGCACGCCCGGCTCGCCCCGATGGTGACCGAGGACCTGGCGGCCGGGCTGCGGCTCACCGACCTGGCCAACCTGCCGGGCGGCGAGCCGGGCACGACCCCGACGGTGCGCTTCGTCTCCGGGGCGTCCGCCCTGGTGGCTGTCCCGCTCACCACGGGCACCACCGTCCTCGTCACCGTCGTCGACACCAGCGCCGGCTCGGCTGACGGTGACCTGGGCCCCGGCGCCGGAGCCGATCCCGGCGGGACGGCCGACCCCTCCGCGACCCAGGGTTCACCGACCGGCGTGTGGAAGGTCTCCGACGTCCAGCCCGACCGCGGGGACTACGGGTCGCCATGAGCCGCCGCTGGGTGCGCCTCCTCGCTGCGACCCCCTTCGTCCTGGGGGCAGAAGTGATCACGGTGGTCGCCCTGTTCGCCGGCTCGACGACCACGTCCTCCGTCGACGACGGCACCGGCCTCGACGCCTGCACGGTCGAGTTGAGCGGCGTCGGACCGGCGACGAAGCTGGACCGGGAACAGCTGGAGAACGCGCGCACCATCATCCGGGTCGGCTCCACCATGGGGATCCCCCGGCAGGGGATCGTCATCGCCCTCGCCACGGCGATGCAGGAGTCCGGGCTGCGCAACCTCGACTACGGTCACGCGGACAGCGTCGGCCTGTTCCAGCAGCGCCCGTCGCAGGGCTGGGGGTCGATCGAGCAGCTCACCGACCCGGAGACCTCCGCACGGAAGTTCTACGCCGCCCTGCTCCAGGTCCGGGGCTGGTCCGACCTCGCGGTCACGGTTGCGGCGCAGAGCGTCCAGCGCTCCGCCTTCCCCGACGCCTACGCGAAGTGGGAGCCGCTGGCGGTCAAGCTCGCCGGGGGGTCGTCGGTGACCTGCGCGCAGACCCTCGCCGTCACCCTGCCCGACGGTGCCGTCGGTGACATGCTGCAGGTCGCCCTCGCCCAGCAGGGCGACCCCTACGTCTGGGGCGCCACCGGCCCGGACGCCTTCGACTGCTCCGGGCTCATCGTCTACGCCTGGCGACGGGCCGGGTACGCGCTGAGCGTCAGGGTCGCCGACGATATGTACCGGTCGGCCATGCCGGTCGCGGCGGGCAGCGAGCGACCGGGAGACCTGATCTTCACCGCCTTCGGGACCCGGGTGCCCGGTGCGGGACACGTGATGCTCGTCGTGCACCGGGGCTGGGCCGTCGAGGCGCCGAGGGCTGGGCTCGACGTCCGGCTGCGTCGGTACGACCCGATGAACCCGGCGCTGAGGTTCGGCCGGCTCACCTCCTCCGTCCTGCAGCCGCTGTCCCGCCGCCCGGCAGCGACCGGCGAATCGCCGGAACCGGTGCGGTGACGGGCCGACACCGGGTCGCCGGGACACAATGACCTGCGACGGTCCCGCCGCGAACCCTCCGTCGGTCCCGGGGTGGTCGCCCCTGCGCGAGACCGTTCCCACGATCGCGAGGCCGTTGGTACGACGAGGAGGAACCCGTGACCGACGAGTCCCTCCCCTTCCTCGGGGAGCCCCCGACCCGACGCCCACAACGCGCCGGTGACGTCCCGGCCCTCCGCGGGAAGCGGGTGATCCTGTCCCGTCCCGACGGCTTCATCTACGACATCCGGGCGATCAGCGAGGTCTATACCGACGAGGGCGGCAAGCAGCGCGTCGACGTGTGCAGCGAGCAGGCCTACTACCGATGGATGCTCAACGACATCCGGCCGGACACCCAGGCCTACCCGGTGTCCCTGGTCTGGGTGGAGTGAGGTCCGGCCGGTGGCCGTGCCGGTTAGGTGCCGGCAGGAGAGATCAGCGGGGGTTGACTCGCCGGCCTGTCGCCACATTCCGTACCGGGTCGCTCACCGGCTGACGTGAGTTCCGGGTCATCCGTTCCGCCGCGCCTCGGGCTCACCCGGGAAGGCGTCCCTACGGGGAGGACTCGACGAGCCTCCGGACCCGCGCGAGCCCGTCTCGTGCGTCGACTCCTCCCCGGGGGAACGAAGCCACGGCTCGGCTGCGGCGCTGCCTCGACGGACGGTTCCTCCCCGTACGGACGGAGACAGCGGGTGATCGGTAGGCGGGCGGCTCGGAGGTCGGGCGCTCCGGCAGCGGTCTGCCCGGTCTGCCGTCACCCGGGACAGCCGTCACCCGGGACAATCGTCAGCCGGAGCAACGGCCCAGAGGAGCGACGGCCCACCGGAGCAGCCGTCAGCCGGGCGGCAGGACCGACCGCCACCAGCGCCGCAACCGCCGGCGCCGCAGCAGCCCCAGCCGTTCACCACCCGTCCCGAGCTCGCGGGCCAGCCGGTCGAACAGCTCCGCGACATCCCGTCGCGGCCGGTGCCCCAACCCGCGCCGCAGGACGGCCCGGCCTACGTCCGCGGCCCCGACCGTCTCGGCGAGCGCCGGGGGCAGCACCACCCGGGTCAGCGAGGCGCGACCCGGCACTCCCGCGAGGGTCTCCCGGAGGCAGTGGACCACCAGCGCGTCCCGGAACACCCCGCTCTCCGGGTCCCGGAACAGCTCCTCGAACAGGTCCAGGGCCGGCTCCAGCCCGACCTCGACGGCCCTCCTGGCGACATCGAGGAAGATCCCCGGCTGCCGGGGACAGCGCCCGCGCAGGGCGGCCGCATGCCCCGGCGGGACCGCGTCTCCGCAGGCGAGGGTGACCTGGAGGCCGGCGACGAGAAGGTGGGCGCCGATCCGGGGCCGGTCGGCCACGGCCAGGCGATCCCACACCGAGGCCCCGACGCCGAGCACGTCGATCGCCCGTTCCGGCAGGCATCCCTCCGCGAGGTACCACCCGGCGGCGACCTCGGCCAGCACGTCGAGCATCGCGGTCTCCGCCTCGGACAGCTCCGTCGGCCCCGGCCTGCCCCGCACGTCGCCCTTCGCCCGCCGGAGCACCGCCAGCGTCGCCCGCCCGTCCTCGGTGGGCGGTGCGGTGAGCAGGGTCGACATGAGGTACCGGGCCAGCCCCACGTCGAGCCCGTCACCGACGGTCTCGGCGATCCTCCGCAGCTCCTCGTGCCGCCACGGGATCGGACCCCTGACCATGGCGAGGGCCTCCCCCGCGCACTCCTGGGACGTGCGCTCCGTCCCCCAGTCCGATCCCGGTCGCAGCAGCACCGACGCGGCAAGGACCCGAAGCGCCAGGTCCGACTCCGGCCGACGGCCGCACCTGTCGACGACCGCCTCGGCGAGGATCGGGTCCCGGTCGAGACCGGGTTCGGGGCGATCCGACCGCTCCGCGAGCCGCCGCAGGCCCGACGGGGGGGCGAGCAGCTCCAGCACCCCGGTGTCGAGGCGACTGCCGGGCAGCCCGGGCAGGCTCTCCATCCGACGGCGCGTCGCGGGCAGAACGAGATAGGTGAGGGTGCGCGGGTCCAGTTCCCCGACGAGCCGGGCCGCCGGGCCGCCGACGGGTCCGACGAGCAGGTCCGCGATCCGCTCCGCGACCGGCACCGTGTCCTTGAGGACGACGACGGGGCCACGGACGACGTGCTCGAGACGGACCAGGAGGTCGACGAGTCGCAGGGACCGGACGGTGTACCGGACGGCGTCCGGCCGGGCCTGCCCGCTGTCGGCCGGGAGCGTCCTGCTGTCGGGATCGGGGGCGGTGGAGGGCCCGGCTCCTGGTTCCCCGTCCGCGGTGCCGGGACGGTGTTCGCCCAGCAACCGTTCGAGGGCCACCTGGCCGTACCCGCGCAGGGTCGCGCAGACCGCCCGGCCGGCGGGGAAGGGCGCCGGGAGGGGAACGCCGGCTGGCCGGAGCAACCACTCCTCGTCCCGGACGGCGAGCTCGACGTAGCGGGCGACCGCCGCCTCGAGCAGGCAGCCGCCCGGCTCCTGCTCCGGGCCACCGCTCTCACCCGGCACCTCGTCGCCGGCTCGCCCGGCGCCTCCCGCTTCGCCGACCGTCGGGTCCGGGTGGGACACCGGGTCCGTGCGGGACGTCGGGTGCGTGCGGGCCGCCGGGGCGGAGGGCCGGTCGGCACCCGTCGCCGGGGCCGCCGTGTCCAGCAGCGCCCAGACCTCCGCCGCCGTCGACCCGAGGCAGCCGAGGAGGGCGGGCAGGAGCGGACGGATGATTCCCTCCGGCAGGCACGTCGTGGTCAGGGTCTCCCGGAGCAGGATCGCGGCGGCGACCCTGCGGCACTCCCGTGACGCGGGCCGGAGCAGGTGGACGAGAGCGAGCGGCCAGACCGGATCGGCGGGAACCGTTGCTCCCACCATCCGGCACACCCGGGACAGCTCGGTGAGCCTGCCGAGCAGGCCGGAGGTGCCGTAGGAGCAGGCCTCGGCCGCCAGCACCGACCAGGCGGTGACCGGGACGGACCATCCCGACCGGGTGGTCCACGTTCCGCCGATCCGACCTCGTGCGGCACCGGCCGCGGTGTCGGATCGCGCGGCCCCTGCCGCGGTGTCCAGGAGCAGCAGGCCGGCCTCGGCGGCGGTGACGGCGTCGGGGCCCTGCAGGTCCTCCACCGGGACAAGGTGCAGGTGCGCCCGCCGTCGCCGGGCGAGCACATCAGCGAGCCGCACCTCCGGCCGGATGCTGATCGACCTGGCCGTGTCCGGCCCGGCGAAGGCCCGGACGGCTCCGACCCAGACCGCGCCCTCCTCCCGGTCCGTGACCCCGAGGACGACCGAGGGGCCGCCGGCCAGGGCGTCGACGATGGCGTCGAGGAGACAGCCCAGCACCTCGACGCGGGTCCCCGAACCGTCGAGCAGGGCGTCGGCGACCGCTCTCCTGCCGGCGCCGCGCTCCACCCGCGGGACGGCACCACCGGCCCGGGCACCGACGGGGTGATCCCGACGGTGTCCGTCCCGGCCACCGGTCGGGGTGTCGACGGAGATGGTCGGGGGGTGGTCGACGGACAGGTCGGCGGCGACGACCGAGACCCGGGGGGCGTCGTCCACGCTCCGGTCGGTCGATTCCGCCGTCACTGCCTCGAACCCCCTGCGCGCCGCTGTTCCCGTTCGCCTCGACAACGACGGCCCCGGACAGATCTCCAGCAGGTACCACGATGAATACCCAACGTGACAACAGTATCACCGCTGAGTAACCACCCCAGCCGGGGCCGGAACGCCGGGAAACCGCGGGGTGACCTGCGGCAGGACCGCTCCCGCCGGTGGCCGGCGTCGTGGGGTCCCCGGTGTCACAGGGTCGGTCGCCCCGGCGGCGCGGGGCGGAACACCTCGGCCGACATTGTGACGAGCATTCCTGGAATCGATACCGCGGGGCGGCGGGACACCTGCCGGGGATTCGGGTACGGCCCTCCCGGGGATCCTGTCGACGACTCGGGTACGGCCGGAGGAGATACGGCTCGGCACACCACGTCGACGTACGGCGAACACCCCGGGGGACGGCGCGGGAACCGTTGGTGCACCCCTGCGGGTTCCGGCGCCGACTCGTCCGGACAGCCACCGGTGATTGCCACCAGGAATGCCGACCGATGGCACCCGAGAACCCGCACCGAGCCCGCGCGGAATGCACGCCGACCCCCCGCCGAACCCGCGGCCCGCACCCGGTGCCGTCCGGAGAGGCCCACTCCACCAGGCATGTCTCCCCCACCGTCGCGATCCGCCCTTCGTCCTCCCATGCCTCCGAGGGGATCTCGCCCGTCCGGCGGGAACGATGACGGTCACTGTTCACGGCCCTCTCGGCACGGGCGGTGACCCCCGAGTTCCTTTACCATCACGAGACATCGGGGTTCTTCCCCGGAAAGAAACGGGGAGGTATCTTCCGGTCGTGGGCGCGGGTGTGCGTTCCACCCGCAGCACCCGGACGGCGCTCCGAGCCCCGTGGATCGGTCTCATGACGTCGACGATGCTTTTCACCATGCGTTCCCGCTGTGCCGTGACGCTCGCCGTCGCCGCGTCCGCCCTCACCGGGCTCACCGTCACCGGGTCCGCCGCGCTCGGATCGCCCGCGAGCGCGGCCCCCGGTTCCCGGCCCGTCCACGACCTCGACGGGGACCGGAGCGACGACGTCGTCGTGGGGGCGATGGGACGCCTCGGCCTGCGCCTCTCGACGGCCGGGCTGGTCCGGCTGGAGGCCACGGCCTCGTCGTTCTCGGCCGAGAGCATGGCCATCGGTGACTTTGACGGCGACGGGGACGACGACCTCGCCGGCGGCGACCCGTGGGCGACCGTCGGGGGGGTCTCCGGCGCGGGCGAGGTGTGGGTGCTGCCGGGCGCGACGGGCGGCCCGAACACGGGCGCGGTCACCCGGATCCACCAGGACGTCGCCGGGGTCCCCGACGACGCGGAGCGCGGCGACCACTTCGGGGCCGCCCTGGCCGCCGCGGACTTCGACGGCGACGGCTTCGACGACCTGGCGATAGGCACCCCCGATGAGGGCATCGAGAGCAGGGGAGTCAGGGCCGCGGGCTCGGTGACGGTGATCCCGGGCAGCGCCTCCGGCCTCGTCCTCGACGACGGCAGGCTCGTCGTCCAGGTGGTCACCGCGGCTCCGGAGCTGCCGGAGCCGGAGGACCGGCTGGGCACGGCGCTGGCCGCGGGTGACGTCACCGGGGACGGCGTGGCCGACCTCGCCGTCACCGCGCCCGGCGACCGGGCGGAGGGGGCCCGGGAGTCCCGGCGCGGGGCCGTCTTCCTGATGCCGGGCGCCACCGCCCGTGGCGTGACCGGCACCACGGCCTCTGTGGTCCGGGCCGACGACCTCACCCGACTGCTGGCGGCGGCCGGGTTCGACGGCGGGCTCGCCGTCGCCGACGTCACCGGGGACGGGCACGCCGAGGTCGTCACCGGGACGTGGGGGCGGGGCTGCGGCGGCGTCTTCGTGCTTCGCGGCGGTGGCGGCGGGATCCGTGCCGCCTCGGCGCAGTACCTCGACCAGGAGTCCCCCGGGGTCCCCGGGGCATGCGAGATCGGCGAGTTCTGGGGCGCCGTGGTCGCCGCGGGTGACCTCACCGGCGACGGGCACGCCGAGGTCGTCGTCGGCAACCCGTCGGAGAGCGTCGGCGATCGGGAGGCGGCCGGCGCCTACCTGGTGCTGCGCGGCTCCGCCGCGGGGGTGTCCACCGCGGGCTCCGTCATGGTGACCCAGGACAGCACGCACGTCTCCGACCGGGTCGAGTCGGGCGACCACTTCGCCGCGGCCGTCGCCCTGCACGACCTCGACGGCGACCGCCGCGCCGACGTCGTCGTCGGGGCTCCGGCCGAACGGGTCGACGGCGAGCTGACCGGCTGGGTCGCAGGCCTGCTGAGCGGGCCGGACGGCCGGGTGAGCGCGACCGCCTTCACCTTCACCGGGAGGGACCTCGGGACCTCCGGCGTCCCGGTGTGGGGGGTCGGCAAGCCCATCGGGTGACCTGACGGCGGCGGCCGTCGGCGTCCCCGGCCGCCCCCGCTACCCGGCGCCGCCCAGCAGGGTCAGCAGCCGGGCCTGCGTCACGATCATGCGCCGGAGCTCGTCCGGGTGCACGCTCTCGTCGCTGGCGTGGATCCTGGCCCCGGCGACGTCCTGGGCCCCCCAGATGACCACCCCGGCATCGGGGCAGGCCCGGCGCAGCGCGGCCACCAGGGGGATGGACCCACCGGTCCCGATGGCCCCGGCGGGCCTGCCGTAGGCCTCGGTCAGCGCGCGCCTCGCCTCGGCGACCCCGCGCCCGTCCTCCGGCACGGCGACCGGGGCCGCCGCCAGCCCCTCCCGCACCTCGACCCGGACGTTCCACGGTGCCGACCGGCGCAGGTGCTCGGTGAGCAGCCGGAGCTCCCGGTGCGGATCCGCGCCCGGGGCGATCCGCATCGAGACCTTGGCGGTCGCCTCCGGGATGAGCACGTTCGAGGCCGTGGCCACGCGCGGCGCGTCGAGGCCGGTCACGGTGACGGAGGGCCGGGACCACAGCCGGGACGCGAGGGTGGAGTCCCCGACGAGGTCGACGCCGTCGAGCAGGCCGCTGTCCCGCCGGTAGGCGGCCTCGTCGACGTCCCCGCCGACCCACGGGAACGAGGTCAGACCGGGGACGGCGACGTTCCCGCGATCGTCGTGCAGGCCGGCGAGGATGCGGACCAGCGCGACGAGGGCGTCGGGGGCCGCGCCGCCGAAGAGACCGGAGTGCGCCGGGTGGTCGAGGGTCCGCACGTCGACCGTGCACTCGACGCAGCCGCGCAGCGCCGTGGTCAGCGCCGGGACGCCGACCGCGGGGTTCCCCATGTCGGCGACGACGAAGACGTCCGCGGCGAACGGCTCCGGGTCGGCATCGAGCACGTCCTGGAGATGGTCGGCGACCTCCTCCTCACCCTCGACCACCAGCTTGATCCGGACCGGACGCTCCCCCGCGAGCACCTGGAGCGTCCCCGCGTGGACGAGGATCCCGGAGATGCAGTCCGCCGCACCGCGCCCGTAGACCCGTCCGTCCTCCCGGCGGACCGCCGTCCACGGATCGCTCGTCCAGCCCTGCTCCGGCGGGGCGGGCTGGACGTCGTAGTGGGCGTAGAGCAGGACGGTCGGTGCCCCCGGCGGCCCGGCCAGGTCGGCGAACACCGCGGGATACCCCCCGGGGACGTCGAGCAGGCGGGCGGTCTCGGCCCCCGACCGGTGCGCGAGGTCGAGCACGGCCCGGGCCATCCGGTGCACCGGCTCGGACGGGAAACCGGGGAAGGCCACCGAGGGGATGGCGACGAGCGCTGACAGTTCCTCCAGGAGACCGGGCATGAGCGCGGCGGCGCGCTCCTCGACGGTGCCGAGGTCCATGGGTCCCTCTCCTCTCGGGCGGCGTGCGGTCATGAGTATGGCCGGGGTGCGGGCTCGGTGCGACGGGGGTCGGCGGAGCGGGTGCAGGGCGGGAACACCTCCGATCGCGATCCGCGCCGGTGACGCTCCCGGTACCGTGACCGCGTGCGCGACCGCACCCGTAGCCACCGCACCGGAACCTCCCGGTCCATGGTTCCCGTTCCGCCCCCGGTCCACCGCCCCGACGCGCGCCCGGGGCAGCCGGCTCGCCCCGACGCGCACCCCGGGCGGCGTCCGCGGCTCGGCCGCTTCGCCGGCCGGACCGACCAGGCGGCGGTCTACGTGGCGACCAGAGCCGCCGTCCGGTCCTTCTCGCCGTCCCTCGTCCCCCGCTCGCCCGTGGACCAGGGCGTGCTCACCTGCATGTCGGCTCTGTCGCGGTTCGCGCTGACCAGCCTGGTGCTGGACGCCGTCGAGGGCACCAGCGCCACGCTGACCGGTGCCCGGCACCCGCACCGGCCCGGGTCAGGACCCGGATCGGGACCGGGGGCGGGACCCGGCTCCCCGCAGCCGGTCGACGGCACCGTCCCTCCCGGCGGATCGTTGCGGAGCAGGGCGCGTCGCCGCCGCCGGACGACGCTGGCCCTCGATCTCACCGTGCTGCTCGTCGGTCTCGCCGTCCAGCTCGCCTTCCGCAGGCGCCCGGACGAGCGGCTGTGGCGGGGGGCGATGCGGCTGATCGGCTGGGAGCTGGCGAACGCCGGAGCCGCGGGATCGGTCACCGCCGTCACGGACAGCGTCGGCCCGCGCGACCGGCGGAACCGGTCGGCCCGGCTGACCGTCGCCGCGCTCCTGGGCCTGGCCTCCCAGGCGGTCGAACGCCGGGTGGCGGTCCACCGGCAGGGGATGCCGCCGCCGACGGTGAACGTCCACCCCAGGGCGGTGGCCACCGGGACGGCCGTGGCCGCGGGGCTCGGTGCGGTCACCCTCGCCGAGCGTGCCCTCGCCAACGGCCTCGGCCGCGGACTGAGCCGGGTGCTGCCCGGGTCGCGACGGCTGTGGCGGCTCACCGGGCACGCGTCGGTGCTCGCGGGGCTGGGCGCGCTGGCGTACGCGGGGCTCAACCGGGTGATCCGCGGGATCGAGGCCGGTGCGGGGAAGCTGGAACCCGGACTCGAGGACCCGCCCGACAACGCGTGTGTGAGCGGCTGCCGGGACAGCGCGGTCGCGTGGGCGACGCTCAGCCGGGAGGGCAGGCGCCACGTCGTCACCTGCCCCAGCGGCAAGGACATCGAGCAGGTCATGCAGGAACCCGCGAAGGACCCGGTCCGGGTCTACGTCGGGCTGGACAGCGCTCCGACCGCCGCCGGACGGGTGGACCTGGCCATCGCCGAACTGGACCGCACCGGGGCCTGGGACCGGGAGGTCCTGCTGCTCGTGTCGCCGACCGGCTCCGGCTACGTCAACTACGTCGCGGTCGAGGCCGTGGAGTTCCTGGCCCGCGGGGACGTCGCGACCGTGACCATGCAGTACTCCAAGCGGCCCTCACCGCTGTCCCTGTCCGAGGTCGACGAGGCACGGCTGCAGAACCGGCTGCTGTGGATCGCCGTCAACTGCCGGCTCGACGACCTCGCCCCGGAACGCCGTCCCCGGGTGCTGCTCTTCGGTGAGAGCCTCGGCGCGCTGTCCAGCCAGGAGGCGTTCCTGCACTTCGGTACGGCCGGCCTCGACCTGTTCGGGGTGGACCGGGCGCTGTGGATCGGCACCCCCGCGTTCAGCCGGTGGAAGGAGGAGGTGACCCGAGGGCACCGGCAGGACGTCGACCCGGAGGCCGTCGTCACCCTCAACGACATCGGTGAGCTGCTGGCCATGCCGGAGGCACGACGACGGAAGGTCCGGTTCGTCCTGCTCAGCCACTACGACGACGGGGTGACCAAACTCAGCCCGGACCTCCTGGTCGCCGCCCCGCCATGGCTCGCCGAGCGGCGGCCGCCCCGCGGCGTCCCGGCCACCATGCGGTGGACCCCGCTGACCACGGCCTTCCAGGTGGCGGTCGACGCGAAGAACGCGATGGGCGGGCGGCCGGGGGAGTTCATCGCCAGGGGGCACGACTACCGGGCGGACCTGCCCGACTTCGTCCAGGAGGTATTCGCGCTGCCGGCGACCCAGGAGCAGCTGGATCGGCTCCACCTGGCCCTGCGCCGCCTCGACCTGGAGATCTACGAGATGTGCAACGGCGAGCCGAGGGACCGGGAACAGCCCTGACCCCGCCCGGACGGCGAGCCGCCGGGCCACCCTCGGCGGGTGACCCGGCGGTCGGTGTGCGGCCGGTGCCCGGGATCGGGACCGGGCTCGGTCAGCGGAACTCCTCCGCGTCCCCCGGGACCAGGGCGGAGTTCTCCTTGAGGTGCGCGATCAGCTCGTCGACGTCCGCGTAGGCGACGGCCAGGTAGGTGTCGGCGGCGCCGTAGTAGATGGTGAGCCGACCGGTCCCGGGGTCGCAGAGCGTCGCGCACGGGAAGGCGACGTTCGGCACGAACCCGACGGTCTCGTACGGCTCCTCCGGGGTGAGCAGGTAGTCCCGGGTGCGGTAGAGCACCTTGGCGGGGTTCTCGAGGTCGAGGAGGGCGGCCCCGAAGCTGTAGACGAAGCCGTTGCACGGCCCGGAGACGCCGTGGTACAGGAGCAGCCAGCCCTCCGAGGTCTCGATCGGCACCGGCCCTGAGCCGATCTTGACCGCCTGCCACCACTCCGGGACGCTGCGGGACATCACCCGGCGGTGCCTGCCCCAGTGCACGAGGTCAGGGCTCTCGCTGAGGTAGATGTCGCCGAACGGCGTGTGGCCGCTGTCACTCGGCCTGCTCAGCAGCAGGTACTTGTCGTTGACCTTCCGGGGGAAGAGGACGCCGTTGCGGTTGAACGGGATGGTGAGGTTCTCCAGGCGGGTGAACTCCTGGAAGTCCCTCGTCATCCCGAAGCCCAGCGCCGGACCGCCGAAGTCCGTGCACCAGATGATGTAGTAGGTGTCGTCGAGCCGGACGACGCGCGGGTCATAGGCGTAGAACGGCTGGTACGGAGCGCCTGACTCGTCCGTCCACTTGATGTCCTCGTCGTCGATCTCCCAGGTCAGACCGTCCTGGCTGCGGCCGACGTGGATCTGGGGCCTGCCGTCCCTGTGGTCCGCCCTGAAGACTCCGACGAAGGCGTCGCCGAACGGCACGACCGCGCTGTTGAAGACCCGGGCGGTCCTCCTCGTGGGGTTCCAACCGATGATCGGGTTGCCGTCGTGCCGCCACACGACTCCGTCGTCACCCGCCGGCCTGGGCTGCCAGGGAATGTTCTCGAGCGGTTCCCCCACGATTCGCGTACTACCCATCGAGCCCTTCTCTCCTCAGTCGCTGGTTCCGTGGTCCTCGGGTCTGGCCCGAGCAGCCTGGGACGCCGGAGGTCAAGAAGTCGCTTGCCCACCCACCAGGCACTGTGCGCCGGGCCAAGACTCGACGGGCGGCCGTTGCCCACCCGGACAGACCGATGACGGCTGCCCCAACGGCTCCGACCGGCGCCACTCCACGAGGAGTCCCAGCCAACGGCAAATGTACAGCCCGGCGCTGCTGTTCAGGGGGGACCGTTACGCCGGTCACCTCGGTGGCCGTCTACTGCCCGCGGGCCGTGGCGCCGATACCTGGGTCGGTAGCCCCGGAGAGCACGGAGGGTCTCGGGATGGCCGGGAACAGATCCACCCGCCGCGCCGGAGCGGAGCCGGACGACGGGTCGGCAGCCGGATCGGTCGGATCAGCGACCGGGTCGCCGACCGATCCGGCGGACAGGCCGGTCGGCGACGCCGCACGGCGACCGTGCCTCTCCGACGAGGCGATCACCCCGTGGGAGGACGCCGGCTGGTGCGACGAGACCGACTGGTGCGGCCGGGCCGAGCTCGTCTCCGACGAGGAGCTGTACGCCGGGTATCTGAGGAGCCTGGAGAGCCCACCTGGTCTCGAGTGATCACGGGTTCGCGAGGCGCGTCGGGGAACCCTGGACCCCCCCGGACGTCATGACTCATGAGACCGGTGAGGGGGCGGTGCGTCATGGGGGAAGGCGATCATCGGTTGCCGAGCACATTGTCACCGTTTCGGAGATCAGCCCGTTTGGCGAAATATGCACGACACGCGTTGAACATCGGACTTGTGCTCCCGCATCGCGACAAGACTGTTACAGTTCGGCATCCCTGCTCCACCCGAGGGAACCACAACCACCCCATACCCCCGCGGGAGCCCGCGTATCGACATACTCTCGGAAAGGCTGACTACATGACCGCACCGGGCATCGACCGACCCACCGAGGCGGAACGGCGCACGCTGCACGGCCAGCAGCTCCTGACCCTGGACGGCCTCCGCAGCCTGCCGGAACACCTCCGCGCCGATATGTCACTGGTCACCCAGGTACTGCCGTTCAAAGTGAACGGATATGTACTTGAACGTCTCATCGACTGGTCCAACATACCCGACGACCCCATCTTTCGACTCACTTTTCCGCACAGCGAGATGCTGCCCGGTCCGGTTCTGGAGATGCTCCGGTTCTCCGCGACGTCGACGGCGGACGGAAAGGCGGCCCCGGAGGTCGTCAGCGACGTCCGGAGGCTGTTGAACCCGGATCCCTCGCACCAGATGGCTCTCAACGTCCCCCTGCTGGACGGCCATCCGGTCAAGGGCGTCCAGCACAAGTACCAGGAGACGGTGCTCGTCTTCCCCTCCCAGGGGCAGACCTGCCACTCCTACTGCGGGTACTGCTTCCGGTGGCCCCAGTTCGTCGGCAAGCACGAACTGCGGCACACGACCAACGACGTCACGGAGGTCGTGGAGTACCTGGCCACCCAGCCCGCGGTCACAGACGTGATCATCACCGGGGGCGATCCGATGGTGATGCGCACCGAGCTCCTGGAGCGGTACCTGCTGCCGCTGCTGGAGCGGTGCCCGAACCTGCGCAACATCCGGATCGGGACCAAGGCGCTGGCCTACTGGCCCTACCGGTTCACCTGGGGTGAGCAGGCGGACTCGCTGCTCGGGCTCTTCGAGCGCGTCGTCGCGACCGGGCGGTCCCTGACCGTCATGGCACACCTCTCCCACCCGCGGGAGATGCTGCCCCCGCAGTTCGAGCTGGCCGTCCGGCGGATCCGGTCCACGGGGGCGACCGTCCGGTCCCAGGCCCCGCTCATCCGAGGGGTCAACGACCGGGCCGAGGCCTGGGCCTCGCTCTGGACCAACCAGGTCCGGTTCGGGATCACCCCCTACTACATGTTCGTGGAGCGGGACACCGGCTCCCACGCCTACTACAGCGTGCCGCTAGCCAGGGCCCACCGGATCTACACCGATGCCATCCGGGCGGTCTCCGGGCTGGCCCGCTCCGCCCGCGGGCCGGTGCTCTCGGCCCCGCCGGGGAAGATCCTGGTGGACGGGGTGGTGGACCTGGGCGACCAGAGGCTGTTCAGCTGCCGGTTCATCCAGGCCAGGGACGCCGACCGGGTGGGGGAGATCTCGCTGTACCACTGGGACGACTCCGCCACCTGGATCGACCAGCTGAAACCCTACGACCCGGACGCGTTCCACTCCGTCGGCGACTGAACCCGACCACCGGCGACGTGGCCGCCACGGCGAGGTGGCTCCCCGGTCCGGTGCAACCGACCGGCGGCGGGAGACCTCCACGGGGTGGACGTCGACGACGCGGGAGGACGGATCACGCGGAGCGGGCGGTACCGGGACCGGACCTCGCGCAGAGCGGGCCCCGGCGGTCCGGGCAGCCACCGCGGGTGACCGGGCGGATGACCGGGCGGGTCACCAGGGTGGCGGGGGGCTGCCAGTTGCTGCTGGCCGTCGTCGTGGCCACGGCTGCCTGCGGCGGCCCGGAACGGAGCGCCGACGCCGTCGGCCGTGCCCTGGCCGAGGTTGGGGGTCAGCTGGGAGAACGTCCGGTACGTCATCCTCACCCACCACCACAGCGATCACGTCGACGGTCTCGACGGGATGCTGGCCGGGCGGTGAACACCGTCCCGGTCGCGGACGCCGGCGAGGCGGCGAAGATCTCGTCCCCGCGTCCGATCACCACGATCCGTGACGGGGACGAGGTGTTCGGCCTCCGGATCGTGGCGACCCCCGGCCACACCGACGGCCCACCGAGCGCGGTCCGGTCGCCCCGGGTTCCTCCCCCACGGTCCTGATCCATCCCGTCCGTCGGCGTCCGACCCGGCTCGTCCCGGTCTGCCGTCGCGCCGTCGTATCGGGCAGGTCGCCTGACCGGGGGGGAGCCATCCGAACCAGCGCGACGGCTTCCCGCTGGGCACGGTCACGCAGGGAGTATTCAGCCCCCCGGACGTCGCACGTTCTCTCCGTGGGCCGTTGAGGGCACCCGAGGTTCCGCCGATGACCGAGCGCGATGGTTCCCCGAACCTCGGAACGGAGCACCACATGACCACCCCGTCACCACGCACCGGCCTGTTCCTCGCCATTCTCGGCACCGTTGCGCTGACGACGGCGTTCGTCGTCCTTCCCACGATCACCGCACCGGCGGCCCACCCGCATCCGGTGACCCCCACGATGTCCTCGTTCACCGTGCAGAGTGCGCTCGCCGAGGCCCCGACGGTCTCGCCGGAGGAAGGCCGGACCGCGAAGGACTCCCCCTCCCCTGACGGCGACGGTGACGGCAGTCCCGGGACGCGCACCGGCGACCGCGACACGACCCGCACCGGCGACGGCGACGTAACCAGTACCAGGGACGGCGACGGCGACGGCGACCGCGACACGACCCGCGCCGGTGCGGGCACCGGCGAGACCGAGACACGGCTCGCCGCGCTCGTCGAGCGCGCCCCGGTCGCCGAGTTCACCCTGCTGGGCGTGACCTGGGACGCCGGGTCCACCCCGGCCGGGACCACCGTGTCCGCCAGGGTCCGGGAGCACGGGACCTGGCAGGCCTGGCAGTCCCTGTCGATCATCGACGACGGCGGTCCCGACCGGGACGACCCGGAGAGGTCGTCGCGGACCGGGACGGACCCGCTGTTCACCGAGGGAGCCGACGGCTTCCAGGTCCGGATCAGCTCCGCCACCGGCAGTTCACCGGAGGGACTGCGGGTCGACGTCATCGACGCCGGTCGGTCGGAGGCCGACGAGCTGTCCGTTCAGACGGCCGCCACCGCGAGCGCCGCCCCCTCCGTCGTCACCCGGAAGCAGTGGGGTGCCGACGAGCGGCTGCGGAAACCGACCGGGCTCAACTCCACGGTCAAGGCCCTCGTCCTGCACCACACGGCGGGCTCCAACAGCTACTCCAGCGCGGCGGCCTTCACCCAGGTCCGCGGGATCTACGCGTACCACACCCTGTCCCTCGGCTGGAGCGACATCGCGTACAACCTGCTCGTCGACCGCTTCGGCCGGATCTACGAGGGTCGGGCCGGCAGCCTCGTGTCCGCGGTCCGCGGTGCCCACGCCGGTGGCTTCAACAGCTACACCTACGGCATCTCGGTGATGGGTAACTACGACGTCGCCAAGCCACCGCCCGCCGCGGTCTCCGGGATCAAGCAGGCGGTGGCCTGGAAAGCCGCGCGCTACGGGCTCGCCGCCAAGGCGAAGACCACCCTCACCTCGGCCGGCGGTGGCACCGCTCGCTGGCCGGCCGGGACCACCGTGACCGTACCCACGATCATGGGTCACATCACCGTCGGTCAGACGGCGTGCCCCGGCCGGTACCTGATCCCCTACCTACCCGCGATCCGGGACGCCGCGGGCACGGGACGGACCAGCACCACCACGAGGACTCGGACGACCTCGTCGACGCGGACGAGGACGACCACGACCCCGACCACCACGGTCGGGAGCCCGGGGACCGGGAAGCCGCCGTCCTCGTTCACGCTGGCCGGCTCCGGCTACGGGCACGGAGTAGGGATGTCCCAGTACGGTGCCCGCGCGCAGGCGACGAAGGGACGTGGCGCGAAGCGGATCCTCGCCGCCTACTACACCGGGACCTCGGTGACCGCGGTCAGAGACACCCAGATCATCCGGGTCCAGGTCCTCGGCGGGGTGAGCAGCGCCGTCCTCTCCTCGGACAGCCTGTCCGGGTCGAGTGGCGGCAGGTTCCGGGCCGCCGTCGGCGGTACCGTCCTCACCGGGACGGACGGCGACCGGCTGACCGTCACCCCGACCTCCACCGGGTTGAGGGCCGTGGTCAGAAGGGCCTCCGGCTCGTCCCGCTCGGCCGCCGGGAGCACGGTCACCGTCCGGTGGCAGGGAACCCGGCACTACGGCGGCGGCGCCACCGTGATGACGGTCGGGGGCTCCGGAGGGGTGTACCGGCACGGGCGGCTGGAACTCACCAGGGTCCGCGGGAAGGTCAACGTCGTGGCGCGGATGCGGCTGCACGACGAGTACCTCTACGGGATCGACGAGATGCCCTCCTCCTGGCCCGGCGCAGCGCTGCGAGCCCAGGCCACCGCGGCGCGCACCAACGCCGTCCTCGCGGTGCGCAAGGGCGTCCAGGCATCGTGCGACTGCCATCTCACCGACAACGTCGGCGACCAGCGGTTCACCGGCTGGGTGAAGGAGGGCGAGGGCGGCACCGGAGCGAACTGGGGCGCACGCTGGACGAAGGCCGTTCGCGACAGCTCCTCGGCGACGCGGGGGGTCGGCTACGTGGTCAGCTACCGGGGTACCCCGGTGCCGGCCTACTGGTTCTCCTCCTCCGGCGGCCGCACGGAGAACAGTGAGGACGTGTGGAGTACCGCGCTGCCGCACACCCGCAGCATCGCCGACTCCTGGAGCCTCACCTCGGCCAACCCCAACCGGTCCTGGACGAAGGTGGTCAGCCAGAAGGTGATGGCCACGGCCTTCGGTCTTCCCGACGTCGTCTCGCTGCGCCTGACCCGGACGAAGGACGGCGGATCGGTCCGCACGGTGGTTGCCACGTCCTCGACGGGGAGGACCGCGCGGCTGTCCGGCCGGCAACTACGGACCGCGCTCGGCCTGCGATCCGCCTGGGTGTCCGTGACCGAGTCCCCGAGCGACCACGGCTGGAAGACCCGCAGCCGCAGCGCATCAGCCGCGGGCTGATCCGGCACTCCGGTCGAGGTGATCCGACGCCCGTCCTGGGCGATCCGGCGACGGTCAGTGGCTCACGACCGCGGAACGGGGTGGGGACGGTGCGCTCGCACCGTCCCCACCCCGTCGCCCGACCGTGCCGGCCGGTGTATGCGTCAGAGATGCCGGGTGGCTCCGTAGAGCGACCACGCCGTGTCGTCGAAGTACGGGGAGAGCATGATGGTCGGGTTGACGATGCGGTCGATCCGGCTGTTGACACCGTTCAGGTATCCCCAGTCACCGTTCCAACCGTTGAACCATCCACCCCCGCTCGATCCGCGCGTCAGGTCGCAGGGAATCTTGATGGTCTCCGAGGACCAGAACAGGAAGGACCACTCCGGTGAGGACTTTCCGGAGCACCGGAACAGGTTGCCGCCGTCGAAAGGCCATTCCGCGGGATACCCGAAGGCATTCTCGAAGACGTTCTTCCCCGCGCCGGTGCGCAGGCCCTGCCCACCCAACTGGTTCGCGATCCGCTGACCGCCGAGCGGGCTCATCACGGCGACGCCGAGGTCCGCACTGAAGTCGGAGCGCGAGGTCCAGGCGGTCATCGACCACAGTTGGCCGGCGGTCCACGTGCCGTACGGCCGCGGGTTGGCGAGGTCGTCGTCGTAGGCGGGGACGAACGTCCAGTTCGATGCCCAGGCGCCACCCCTGCCGCCGTGCACGCAGTGCCCCGCCGTCCACACGGAGTTCTTGCCCTCGGAGTTCACCACGGTGCCGGAGCACACGTAGTTGCTGCCGCCCATGCTGAAGAAGACCTTGCCGCTGGTGCTGGCGGTGGGGCGCCAGGCGTCGAATCCGGGATCGGCGGCGGCCCGCACCGACGACGGCGCCGTCGCCGTGCCTCCGGTCGGCTTGACGGCGTGCGGGTCGGCCGGCGTCACGGCATCGGGCTTCTCTCCACCCTTGAACCTGGTGAGCTGCTGCTTCTGCAGCTTCTCGTGCCTGGCCACGGCGGTGCGGTAGGCGAACGACTCCTCGACCCGCTTGGCCTTCCTCATCCGGGTCGGGGTCCAGTAAGCCTGGACGGCCTGGGCCGCCGTCACCTTCGAGCCCCGCTTGGCCCTGCCCACCGCCCAGGCCTCGGCGCTCACCGGAGCCGCGGTGGAGACGGTCTTCTCGGCCGCTGGCCGCGCCCGGGCCGCCTGCGCCGACGGGCCGGTCAGCAGGGCCGGCAGCGCGGTCAGGGCACCGACGGCGAGGACCAGCGCCCGACGCCGCGGCGCGATGGTTTTCGAGTACATCTCCTGAACCCCCCATGGTTCGCGATGAAGACCCGGAACGATGAGCGCGTCGAGGAGACGACATCTCTCCCGCGATCTCACCAGCCGGATTCGGAACTTCACGCCGGAATACTCCGGCGAGGACCGTGAACGGTACGTCTCTGCCCGGAGGAGACCCCGGGCGTCCCGGATTCCCGAGACCGACCCGGATTCACCGACAAGAAACCGCCCGTCACCCGAGAACACCACCGACTGTAGCCGAGCAGTGACGACGGAATGGCCCTCGCCGGTGAGTACTAGTGCTCGACCGGAGCGCGGACGAATGCGACGTCAGCCATGTCTCCGGTCTTTACGGAATTGCTTTCCCCGGTACCCGGCCGCCGTGGTCCGCGGGATACGGTTCCGCGGACCACGGCCACGATCACCTGTCCAGGGCGGCCTCGGCCCGGGAGACCTGGGTGGCCAGATCCACCGTGATCTGGGCGAACTCGTCGGATTTGGCCCTGATCGCCGCCTCCTGGTACTCCCGCTCCGCCTGTGCCCACACCGCGGCCAGGCGAGTGCTCCGCTTGCAGGCGAGGTCCGCCGTGGCGACAGCGATCTCCTGCCGGGTCGCCGTCGGCCTGACTGACGGCTTGCCCTGGCCGAGGGCCTCCAGTGGGTCGGTCTGCGGGTGTCCCGCCACCCGCATGCAGGCCGACCAGGCGTCGATCGCTGCACGGACCCGCGGGTCGTCCCGGGTCACGGCGAAGCTGTTCACGTTGAGCTCGGCGGCCAGACTGCTGTCGCCGTACACGCCCGGACGGCCACCCAGCCGGCGCTGGGCCTCGCCCAGGCACCCGCCGTCCGGGACCGTCCTGCCGTGGACCCGCACCCGGCGGTCCGGATGTTCCTCGTCCCCGTGGAGGACCAGAGCGGCCGTCCGGGTCAGCTCCGGCTCTGCCGAGGTCGTCAGGTCCGGGTAGGTTCCGGGTTCCGGGTGATAGCCGTACCGGGAGACGACCTCGGGATCCAGGACGCCGTACCGCCGGGCGGGATTGACGACGATGCTCGTGTCCCCGGGACGGAACGACGTCCGGGGTTTCGGGATCAACGGTCGTTCGATGTCGAACCGGTCCAGGCAGGACAGCGCCAAGACCATCCGGGCGTCGGCGAGGTCCTTGGCCTGCTTGCCGGTGAGCAGGTAGTCCTCGATCGGCAGGTGCAGTCCGGTGTCCACCGGGTCGGGTGTCACAGGGACGCGCGGCTCCCCGCCACCGCACCCGCTCGTACCGAGGAGTGTCGCGCACAGGACGAGGGCAGGCACCCTGACCAGGCGAGGGGATCGCAACCGGATCCGGGTAGGGGTCTCAGCCACGGCTGCGTTCCTTCCACGAGTCGAGGTCGCACGAGCACGTCTGTCCAGCTGCCCGTCACGGACCGGACGAGTCACCGAGACGCCGTGGTGACCCTGGTGTCGACGAAGCCGCCACCAGGGTCACCACGGCGATCAGGAGACGGTTGGGTCAACGGCTCACCAGATGGAGAAGTAGTGAGAGCTGTTGTGGTTCCGGAGCGCCCCGAGATTGGCCTTCTCGGCGCCATTCTGGATCATTATCGAGGTACCCCCGTAGTTGTCATCCTCCCAGATGTAGACATTGCTGACCGAGGCCTTGTTCTTGGCGCTGGCCGCATTGTCCTCGAGCGCTTCGCCCTTGCCCGTGCATCCCGTGCCGAACCTGTAGTAACCGTGATCCCTGTTGTCGTCGTAGAAGGTCGACACGCACCCCGTGAAGTTCTTGCCCCAGAAGAAGCACACCTCACCGGACTTGCACGACGCGTCGCCCTCCTCGGCCGAGGCAGGCCCGGCCGCCGCGATCCCGGCTCCGACCACAAGGCCGACACCGGCGGTGAGAGTCACGATCCTGCGAAAGAACATACCCATAGTGATCCCCTTCTTCACGAAACCTGCCGTCGAGGAGAGGTCCCGGTCACCCAGGACTCCCGGCTGCAGCCCGCACCGCACCCGGCGATTCGGACCAGCTTTCTCCGCCCCACTCCTCAGCAGCCCTCCCATCGTTCTCCGCCTCACTCCGAGGCGACGACGAGAACTCTAGGATCGTTTCAGGAGAGCAACAACAGGAGTATCCCTGTAGTTCCTGCGGGATCTCCCCCGGGAATCATCAGGAAACCACCGGGATTCCCCGGTGGTTTCCTGGAACCATGAGACACGAAAGCACCGGGAATCTCCGGTGCATACTGACCTGGTTCACCCGCGAGGACGCCATAACCGGCTCAGCGACTTTCGGATCACCCCGCGGACAGGCCGCGACCCCGGGGGGTCGTTGACCAGGTCGCCCTGGGCGACCCCGAGCTCGTGGGCGAGCTTGCCGAAACCCAGGTGCCGCTCCTCCATCTCGGCACCGAAGATCATCAGGATCTTACGCTTGTGGTCCTCGACGGTGCGCGGCGAGAGGTGCCGGCGCTCGGCGATCTGGGCGTCGGTCAACCCGCTGTCCAGCAGGCGCAGGGTCTCCTCCAACGGCGCGGACAGCCGCACGTCCCGGCACTGCTCGGCCAGCCGGGCGAGTGCCTCGGTGAGCACCCGGCTGCAGACCTGCCCCCGCCGACCGATCTCCACGACGGCCAGGGGCAGAACGGCCGGGTCGTCGTCGTACTTGCTGACGTACCCCAGGGCACCGGCGGACACGCACCGGGCGACGGGCTCGGGCCGGGGGTCGGCGGTGTGCACGAGCACCCGGTGGCCGAGCTCCCCGGACAGGTGCCGGATCGCCCGCACCCCGTGCAGCACGGCGTCATCCCCGGTCCGCCGGTTCAGGCACAGGTCCAGCACGACGACGTGGCACGGCTCGCGGTGCACGGCCAGGAACGTCTCCACATCGGGGTAGTTGCCGACCTGCTCGATCCCCGCCTCGGCGGCCGGCCCGCCGCCGAGCTCCAGCGGCAGCCGGTACCGCGGCTCGTCGTCGATGGCCACGTACCGGACCGGCTGGTCCGCGGTGGCAGGAGGCAGGCAGGAGGTCTGCCGGGGGTCGGGGTTCACGAGCAGCTCCTGGGCACGGTGACGGTCACGACGGTTCCCTCTCCCAGACGCGAGCTGACGGTGCCGCGTGCTCCCACTTCGGCCAACTGGCTGCCGAGGATGTGGGCGATCCCATATCCGGGCGGGGTGCGGTCCGGGTCGAACCCCGGGCCGTCGTCCCGGACGGTCAGGACGATGCTCCCGCCCGACGCGGTCGCGGTGACCCGCACCGTCGCTCCGGGGGCGTTCTGCTCGGCGTTGGCGAGCGCGGTGTCGACCGCCCGCTCCACCCGCGCGGCCACCTCCGTCGGCAGGCACAGTCCCGGCGGCAGGTCCAGCCGGGGGCGGATGTCCACCCGAGGGTGGAGATCGAACAGCGACTCCACCCGGGACGTCAGGTCCCCGTCGACGTCGGCCCCCTCGGCGAAGGCCTTGACCTGCCGGTACTTGGCCCGCACCTGGCGGGTGACGGCGGCTGGGACGAGACCGGGCGGCGGCGGCTCCGCCGCGGTGCGCAGGAAGGGCAGGAGGTCGTGCACGACCGCCCTGCTGCGCTGCCGTTCCAGCTCCACGATCCGCTGTCGCGCCGTGTCGGCCTCCGAGGCCAGGTGCCGGATCCGGCGGGCGAACAGCCAGGCCACCACCGCGCAGGTCCAGTAACCGCACGAGGCGTAGGCGACCGTCGGAGCCAGCACGGTCGACCGGCCCCAGGCAGGCACGGCCACCACCAGGACGTGCACGAGTGACAAGGCCAGCGATCCCGCAGCGACCCGCAGCGGGGACCGCGCGGCCAGTCCGAGGATGATCGAGGCGGAGGCCGCCACCGTGCCGACCCGCAGGTTCCACACGCTCGTGCTGACCGAGGCCAGCGGATCCAGCAGGATCCCCAGCGCCGCCATCGCGGTGAGCAGGTCGATCGCCACCGGGCCCCTCGCGCCGGTGAGGCGACCGCGCCGGTGCGTCCAGACCCCGACCACCAGGGACTCCACCGCCACCACCCCGAGCCCGGCCAGGGCGTGCGGCGCCGGCCAGGAGGAGTTCAGCCCCTGCGCCACCGCGGCCATGGTCACGACGAGCAGGCAGGCGCCGCGCAGGCCGACCCCGGCGAAGACGATCTTCCGCTCGATGTCCTCCCGCAGCGACTGCCGCTCGAACCGGCTCGGCGGAGGCGACTGGACGCCGTCGACGAAGGCCCGCATCGCCCGGTGCAACCGGTGCCTGCGCCGGACGGCGGCCGGCTCGCCGGAGCCGGACCCGGATCCCGGGTCCAGGAACGGCAGGAAGGCCTGCACCCTGGCCCGGCTCCGTTCCCGCTCGAGCTCGGCCAGCCGGTCCCGCACGGCGTCCGCCGTATCGCCGAGCTGTCGCCCCACCACGCAGATCACGGCCGCGATCACGAAGTACGTCAGCAGCCAGCTGGCGTCGAGCCCGGTCAACGCCACCGCGGGCAACGGGGCCAGGAAGGGGACCGCCCCGAGCGCCCAGAACCCGCTGACCAGGAGGATCCCGCAACGGATCGCCGTCCGCCGGTCGGTCATCTGGGTGCCCACCAGGACCGCCGAGGTGAGAGCGACGTTGTAGATCCCGCAGCCCCACGGCCCGCGCAGGTCCGGCGCCATGACGTGGTCGGAGACAACGACCAGCGCGATGGTCACCACGGTCAGGTCGGTCACGACCGGCCGGCGACCGACCAGGACGCTCCTGCATCGGTACATCCGGGAGCCCAGGGCCGCCGACTCGACGGCCACCACGACCAGCAGCCCCAGCATGACGAGGGCGTACCGGCGCCCCGCAGTGATCACCGGGTACCGCATCAGGATCCAGACGGCGGCCTCGACCAGGTAGAACACCCGCATGACCAGGAACGTGATCATTATGGAGCGTTCCATGGAGCCCCGGGTCGAGGCGCCGGCCGACCGCGCGGTCACTCGCTGCTCGACCACCCGCCGTGCCCCTCCTCCGTCACCGGTCCGTGGACGAGCCACGCTCCAAGAACCGGGATTCTCCGGTGGCACCGCGGCCAGTGTCGTGCTAGGGCGCCCGTGGCATCCTAAAGCCCTCTAAAGCATGATTGGTCTCGGTTATCGGCTGCTGTACCCGGGACCACATCCAGGGAGACCCTGCGGGCGACCACGGCATCCCGGCGGAGCGGGATCCAGGACGGCCCTGGGCAGCCAACCGCGGTGCGGCAGCGACACCCCGTTCGGCGTGCGCGGCGTCCCGGTCACCGGGCCGAAGAACGGGTCGGGAACCAGGGCCGTCCCCGGGCTGGTCGCCAGGCTCTCCCAGTAGCGGGTCAGCCACCCGGGAGCGGTGTCGTCCCAGCCGACACCGGTCATCCGGCGGTGCAGGGCCGCCAGGTGCGCGGCCAGCGTCGGAGGATGCAGGACCGCACAGTCCAGTTCGGTGTCGCACGCGAAGGAACGCCGGTTCAGGTTGGCCGATCCGCACACCAGCAACGCGTCGTCGTAGGTCTGCACCTTGGCGTGCACGTAGACCCCGACGTCCGCCCGCGGGTCCCACAGGTCGAACACGCGCACGCGTCGTCGACCGTCCGGGGTGAGGCCGTCCCACAGGGTGCGGAGTGCGGCCCGGCGTAGCCGGAGTTCGTTCGACACCGAGGTGGTGCCGGACGGGGGCAGCGCGACCAGCAGCCGCAGGGCGGGCCCGGCCCGGAGCGCCTGGGCCAGCAGGCCGGCGAGCGCCACGTTCCAGAAGTACTGGTCCCAGATCGTGATCAGTTCCTCGGCCCGGCCGACCGCGTGGGCGATCCCTGCGGCGACGGTGAACTCGCCGTACGGGAACGGCCCCGCCGGATGGTCCCCGCGACGGGGCGGGACGGTCCGCCACATCTGGACGGCGGCGTCCCCGGTTCGCCCGGGGGGCGCGTCGACCGGCACCGGCCGCAGCCGGCGTCCGTCCAGGGCCGCCGGTGAGGTCACCTCCACCCGCGCGGTCCGCAGCCAGCGACGATCACGATCGAAGACGACCACCCGGCCGCCGGCGTCCGAGACCCAGCACTCGGCGAACTGCTGCTCCAGGGTGGCCACGACCGGTCCGCTGAGGCCGAGATGCTGGTCGTGCCAGCGCCGGGGCCCCGGGCCGTACACGTTCGCGGCGAGGTCCTCGGGGAATCGCCGGGTAACCCGGTCCGGGTAGGGGGGGTAGCCGCCCGCCGGGGGAGGTTCCTGCCGCGGCCACCCCAGGTGGTCCAGGGGGATGGACTCCCCGGACTGCCAGTCACCCGTCCACCGGGGGGTGTCCGGCGGGTCGGCGACGTCTCTGCGGGTGAAGGCCAGGTCGACCCCGCCGCAGAACGCCGCCTGCACCGCCCCCACCCGCACCGTGAGCAGCTTCTGGTGCACCGACCCGGTGGGCGTGGCGATCCGGCGGTCCAGGGCCACCACTCCCAGCGGCCGGTCCAGCGACCACAGCCGGCGGAGGGCGGCGTCGTGGTCCTGGACGGCGGCAGCGAGATTGTGGTGCGCGACGGCGAAGTCCGCGAACCACAGCGACTGCAGCCGGGTCGGCATCCACAGCAGGATCCGGACGACGATCCCCGCGGACATCATCCGCACCACCAGGCCCAGCACCGTCTGGTCGCGGGTCGCGACGGAGGCCGGGTCCCACGGACCCACGCCCCAGGGGTTGCCCTCGGACAGGTCCCGCAACGGGTTCGTCTGCCAGGACGCCAGGCACACCTGCCCCCGCTCGCCCGGCGGGATCCCGGCCAGGGCCTGCCGGTCGGCGTCCCGGATCGCGGCCTCGACCGTCTCCCGCATCGCCCGCATCGCGGCCAGCCCGTCGACGTGCGTGGTGATCCGGCATCCGTCGTCCCACGGGTCCCGCCCCTCGACGGCGCGTCGGGCCATGGCGGTCCCGGAGCCCCAGGGTCGGCCCGGCTGGTCGGTGTGCCCGGCGAACCCCAGGAACTGGTCGGTGTCCCCGGCGAACCCCAGGAACCAGCGATGCGGGTCCGGTACGGTCACCCGGCCTCTCCCCCGGGACGGCCGTGGACCGGAGCGGCGGAGACCAGATCGGGAACGCCCAGGCCGATCAGTACCCGCACCACGGGATCGACGTCCCCGTCCCACCAGCCCTCTGCCCGGAACTCCTCGTCACGATCGGCGGTGTCCCTGGCATGGGCGACGAGCCGACGGAAGTGCTCGGCGACAACGGGGTCCCCGGTCCGTTCCTGCCATTGCCCGGCCTGGGGGCGCACGTCCTCGGCGACGCCAGCCAGGGCGATGAGTACCTCCACCGGATCCGGGTGACCGGTCTCGGCGCTGATACGTGTTGTCCACACGTTGCGGAGGAACGCAGCCACCGCTCGGGGCTCGTCACCGGTCCACCCGCGGGTCCGCATCGCGGCCAGCCCACGCCCCAGCATCTCCGGACCCACCGTGCACGAGGAGTCGGTCACGACCAGGTCGACGATCCGGGGGAAAAGTACCGCAGGTCATCCAGGTCACCGACGGTGTAGCAGAAGGCGTACAGGTCAACGATCTCGCTGGACAGTTCGCGCACCGGGACCGGGGCGAGCAGTTGCTCCTCGTCCTCGTCGCAGAAGCAGTGAGGACAGCGCTTCAGGGTCGTCGGCTTGGGCACCTGCGCGAACGCGGCGTAGAGGGCCGCCGACGCCTCACCCCATTGATCCACCCGCGCATCATCCCCTGCGAGGAGACCGCGGCACGAGCCGATTCACCGGCCGTCGACGACCGGGGTGGGCATCATGCCGAGGTCGACGTCCACGCCCGGACGACGGCCTCATCGGTAGGCCGCCCTCGTCCCGCTGATGGGCGTCCTCACGTCGCTTCTTGATCACGGGTGAGCCTCGGGGATTCGGACCCATCTCGGCTCCTCCCCTCCCGGAGCCGTGGTAGGGCGTCAGGGAGGCGAGCGGTCAGACGTTCGCGGACCCGTTGCACCGCTTGCGGACGGTGCCAGCGGCGATGCACCCGCCATCGGGAGGGGACGATGGGGGCTCGCAGGGACGCTCATGTCCGCCCGACAAGGACAAATGAGACCGTACTGAGACCAGGGAAGGCACCAACGGTCGCCACACCTCCCACGACAACGGCCGGGCCGCGTTCCCGCTGGTCAGGGGCCGTGTCGTCGCTGTCTCAACGAGCGCGCCCGAAGGGATTCGAACCCCCTAACCTTCTGATCCGTAGGGTGCAAGGACGCGTGTCACGCAGGATCGCCTGATGCGGTCCGGCGCCTTCCGCCGCAGGTCAGTGGCGTCCCCGGTGCCCGAGTGTGTCGCTGGGTGGCGGCCCTGATGACCTCGTTCGTGAGCAACCGGTGAGCAGCGCATGGGAGTCATGGACGCCACCGGCCAGCTCTCACCGGTGCAGTCCGGCCACGAAGGCGACTTCACGACGCTGGTGCTCGGTGAGCGCCACCGTGGTCAGGTTCTGGGCGATGTCGGAGGCTTGGTCCTGGGTCGGCCTGCTGTAGGTGCGACACGCGTCGTGCTGGAGCCAGGCGAGTAGGTCCGTCCGCGCCGTCCGGGCGAGGTCCTGGTCGGGATCGTGCATAGCGCGCAGGTCACTGCGTACCCGTTCCCAGGGGCCGAGTCGTTGGTGCAGGGACAGGGCGGTGCGTCGTGATCGGGGGTCGGGATCGGCTTCCAGGGTTGTCAGCACGGTGACCGGGACCTCCCCGGCCCGTTCCTGCAGGTATCGGGTTGCGGTGCGGACAACGCGGTTGGAGGGGTCGGCCAGGAGGGGGAGCAGGGGCTCGATGGGGCCTTGCTGGTGGGCGGCTCGGTGTCCGAGGATGCGGACGGCTGTGGTGCGTACCCGAGGGCTGGGGTGGGTTAGGAACGCCTGTGCGTCAGCGTCGGTGTTCTCGGCGGCGCACTCCCGCAGCCCGTCGAGAGCCGCCGCAAGGATCGACGGCCGGGTCGAGGTGGCCAGGGCCTGGCGGTACTGGTCCGCGGGAGTGCCCCACAGCCGCGTCCAGCACCAGCGGGCGACCGATCGCACGGCCCCGGACGGGTCGAGCAGACGCGCGGCCAACTGCTCGCGGCCCAGGGCCTCCTCGGGCAGGGCGCTCCAGGCCAGGGCGCGCACCGCGGCTCGTCGAGACGTCACCAGCCGTGCGGACCACGCACACGTGCCTGGCTGTTCCGCCGAGAGCAGTCGCTGCGCGCTCCAGACGGCGAGGACCGGATCGGGATCGGCGAGGGCACGGTCCAGGAGCGCATCGGCGGCGAGCTGTTCACGGTCAGCGGCAGCCTCCAGCGCCCACAGGCGCACCGCCCGCTCGCCCACGGACGTCAACGCCAGCAGCTGGTCCTGCGGCCCGGCAGCGATCTCGTCCAGGTAGACCTGTGCCCAAGCGCCTCCCCGGCGTCGGTGCGTCAGTCGCAACATGACGGCGATGACGGCGGCCAGCTCGTCGGCGGCATCGAAACGGGACACCAATCGCCGAGCGGCGAGAGCAACGGGGCGCACCCAGTCGTTGACGCGCACCGCGACCGCTGCTGCCGGAGCCGGCCCGCGGAGGCATCCGAGCCATGCGAGAGCGCGTTCCCGGACATGGCCGTCACGGGAGACCGACGCGGCGATGGCGACGGTGGGCTCGGTCACCTGGAGCACCTCCGCCGGCCAGACCGTGATCTGGGACAGCGGGGAGGGGGTGTAGAGGTTGTACTGGCGCGAGAGATCGTCGAAGTGCAGCCACTGATCCCCCCGCAGGGCCCCCAGCCGGTCCTCCACGGTGCGGAGATCGTCTCGGTTCGCCGCGATGACGGCGCTGGCCAGACTGTCCACCAACTGCCGCAACGCGCGATCGTTCACGGCAGCGATGATGACCGCGTCTGGACGGTGGATCAACGACATATCTTCGTTCGCGCTGCTGTGGCGAGATCTGTCCTCACCGTCACCGGCCATTCATCTCGTCACCGACCGGGGAGGCTTGGGATCACCGCTGTAGGAAGATCACTTGCCCTGGTCCGAGGTGGCCAGGGGCGGCGAGGAGCTTGTCGAGCGCCTCGGTGATGGCCCCGATGAACGCGCGATCCTGGGGGAATGTTCTGGTAGGGATCAGGACGAGCCCGCTGTGGCTGCGGCCAGCCGCGGTAAGCGTGGCGTCCAGGGGGAGGAAGTCCCTGATGTTGGCCGTGACCAGGGCCCGTCCCGAGGCTGTCGCGGTGGCGAGGATCTGGTCGTCGGGTAGTCCCTGCAGCTCGGGGTTACCGGCTACGGCGGTGACGTCGTGACCGCGCTCGCGTAGCTGCTGGGCGATCAGTGGGGTGAGCATCTCGTCCAGGAGCAGGGGGTGGGTCATGCTCCGCGGCGTCCCAGCAGATCGTGCTCACGGTGCCAGGCAAGCTCGGCGTCGTGTTCGACATGGGTGGCCGCGGTGATCTCGGCCTCGATCTCCTCGGGGTAGGCCGCCCAGTAGCGCACCGCGATGCGGACCAGCCGCACCGGAGTGCCGGTGTTGGTGGCGACCAGATCCACCAGGGCTGTCTCGTCGAGGTCGGGTTCGGCCTCACGGGCCGAGCGCAGCGCGCGAACGATCTCCCAGACATCAGGGCCGGTGACCAGACCGGCGCGACGCCCGGTGGGTCCGTCCCGGAACGCCACGCCCGGATGCTCACTCATGCGCAGTCCCTCGTCGACCAGGCGATTGGTCGCCGAGGACAGGGACCAGCCCGGCCGAGTACGCACATAGGAGGCCAACCGGTCGGCCACCTCTGTGTCGAACCGCACGGGAGTCGCAGCACGCTTCACCATGACTACATGGTATTCACTAGTCGTCGTCTTGTCATCCAGGTAGGCACTCATCGGTAGAGACGGTCGATGGCGGCGGCTGCGTCGGCGTCGGTCAGGGGCAGTGCATGGCTGTAGATCCGTAGCGTGGTGGAGGCGTCGCGGTGTCCGAGGCGGTGCTGAGCCTGGAGGAGGTCACCCTGGCCGACCAGGACCGTTGCCACGGTGTGACGCAGCCGGTGCAGGGTGACGTCGGGGTGGCCCGCTCGGGCGGCGAGGTCGATGAACCAGCGGCCCAGGCAACTGGTGGACAGTCGAACGGTGTGGTCCGGACGGGTGGAGAACAGCCATGGACCGAAGGCCGCGGGATTCGTCTCCGTGTCGTGGGTAGCTCGGTCGCGCCAAGCGGCAACGCTTGTTCGCCACAGGTCGGCCGCGCCGGCGCCCAGGGTGAGCCGTCTGCTGCGCCCGCTCTTGGTCGGACCGACGATCTCGTTGGAGGTGCCCCGGCTGATCGTGAGCACCTCACCGTCGAGGTCGCCGAACTGGAGCGCGGCCAGCTCCCCTCGCCGGGCCCCGGTGTCGGCTGCGAGCCGGGCCAACAGCAGCACCTGCTCAGCCCGATGGACCTCAGCCTCAGCGCTCCCGGCGGTTCGCGAGGCCGCCCGGGCCGCCTCCACTTCAGCGGTCGCGCGTTCCAGGATCCTGCGGACCGTCTCGACGGGGGCGTGCAGCCTGGTCGGGCCCGTCGCCGGGCCCCGCATTCCCCGAAGCGGGGGAGCGTCGAGGACACCCTCGCGGTAGGCCCAGGTGAACGCCGACCGTAGACAGCGCACCCGGGAGGCGATCGTCGCCGAACCCACACCGATCGTGGTCCATACCCGCATCCCTGCTCGCAGGACCTGCGGGGTCACCGCAGCGGCACGCCGGGTACCGAGGGCGTCCGCGCTCAGGGCCTTCACCGTCGAGGTGTAGCCGGCCAGCGTCGAGGGCCGCCAGCCGTGGGGGGCGATCAGCCATCGGTCGAGCAGGTCCGCGACCGCGATGCCCGGATCGCTGTGACGACCGGCGCGCACCTGGGCCGCTGTCGCCGCCCACCGGGTCAACGCAGCGCGCGCGTCCTCTTCCCCGCCACGAACCGTCAGGGAGCGCACGAGACTGCGGCCGGTCACCAGATCCGGCCCGAGCGCCACCCGCAGTTCCCACACCCCGGGTCGACGTTCACGTAACGACCCCGAGCCTCGCGATCTGTTCGTCATGCCCGACGGTAGGCACACCACAGATGCCCCGACGGGGACCCGGTGTCACGGCAGTTGTTGGGATCGTTGTTGGGACGCCAGCAGATCCGCCTCACCGACCGAGACGGAATCTACGCGGCGTTTCCGCAGGTCGGAGGCCGTCTCGGTAGCCATCTCAACGAGCGCGCCCGAAGGGATTCGAACCCCTAACCTTCTGATCCGTAGTCAGATGCTCTATCCGTTGAGCTACGGGCGCTCGCCGTGCCTGCGGCACGACCAGTACGAGGATAGCGGCTCGCTCCGCCGAGGCCGAATCGGTTCCGGAGGCCGAGTGGCCGACCGTCCCCGGGGAGGTGCCCCCGATTGCGGAGGGTCCGACCGGGGGCGCGGACAGGGACCCGCAGCCCCGGCGCAGGCGCAGCTCGGAGGGGCGTCGGCGCCGTGTCGGAGTGGCGCAGACACTGCGTCAGAGCACGGAGCAGTGCCTGGCCGCCGAACCACTGGTCTCTGCCCGGTCGCCACGCTCGGCGCCCTCGGTCGTCTCCGCCCGCCCAGCGAGCTCAGTGTCCTCGGTCGTCTCGACCCGATCACCATGCTCAGGAGACGCGCCTCACCATGCTCAGGAGAAACGTCGGCCCTCGTCGCGGATGTAGGCGCGCACGGCGAGCACGGCGGCCAGCGCGGTCCACCCGACCAGGACCAGGATCACCCCGAGGTCGACCGAGGCGAACTCGGAGGTCCCGGTGGCGGCGGTGACGACCAGTTCGCGACCGGCACGGCTCGGGGTGAACCGGGAGATGGCGCCCAGCCATGCCGGGAACACGGTAGGCGGCATGAAGAGCCCTCCGGCGAAGGCCAGCGGTATCAGCAGCAGCTGGGCGACGGCGAGAGCCGCCTTGGGCGTCGCCCAGTACCCGATGGCGAAGCCGCCGAACAGGAACGGGAGCGCAGCGGCGATCAGTGCCCCGAGGGTGAGGACCATCCGGGACGCCGGCAGGGACGCGTCGGTGAGCAGCGCCGCGATCAGCACAAGGGGCAGCAGCGACAGGATGGAGAAGAACAGCCCGTTGGCCACCCTCCCGAACAACCGGGGAATCGGTCCGGCGGGCAGCGTGCGCAGGTAGCCGTCCCACGACAGCGCCCGGTCCTCGGCGATCCCGGCTCCGAACGTGAACAGGCAGACACTCATCACCGCGAAGATCGACAGCTGGACCGCGGACCCCGTGGCCTGTAGCGGGTCGTTGGCGACCTCCGGGAACGGGACGATGAAGAACAGCAACGCCAGGCCGGGGAACAACCCCGTCCCGATCACCGCGATCGGCACCCGGACGGTCTCGGTGAACTGGTACCTGGCCTGGACGAGAGCGAGCCGCCATCCGGGCACAGTCCTGGCCCTCTCCGATCCCGCGGACGTCACCGGTCCCGCGGGTACGGCCGTGCCCGCGGACGTGACCGGTCCCACTGGTGTGCTCATCGCGACTCCCCTCCCTCGCGACCGTCGTCTACGGCCCTCGCCGCAGGATCGGTCAGGGACAAGAAGGCCTCCTCCAGCGACGCGTTGGTGATCTCCAGGTCGGCGAACGGTGCGCCGTCCAGCACCAGAGCCCTGACCAGCGCGTCGGCGTCGGAGGTCAGCAGCTCGTACCGGTCGTCCTCGCGGCTGGTGCGTCGGACCCCCGGCAGCTCGGGCAGACGCTCCGCCGTCACCCGTACCCGCCGCAGCCCGACCCGTGACCTCACCTCGTCCAGGCTCCCGTCGGCGAGCACGTGGCCGGTACCCAGGACGACGACCCGCTCGGCGAGCGCCTCGATCTCCTCCAGGTAGTGACTGGTGAGCAGGACCGTTCCACCCTCGGCGTGGTAGTCGCGCACCGCCTGCCAGAGGCTCAGGCGGGACTCCACGTCCAGCCCGGTCGTGGGCTCGTCGAGCAGCACCAGCCGCGGACGCCCCACGAAGGCGAGCGCGAGGACGAGCCGCCGCCGCTGCCCCCCGGACAGCCCCCCGGTCTGCCGTCCGGTGAGCCCGCCCAGCCCGAAGCGCTCCAGCAGCTCCCCCGTCGGCTCCGGATCGGTGAAGTGCGAGGCGACGAACTCGATGACCTCACTGACGCGGAGGGTCGCCGGGAGACCGGTGTCCTGCGGTGTCACCCCCAGCCCGCTCCGGACGGAGGGACGGCGCGGATCACCGCCGAGGACCTCGACCGACCCGGACGTCGGCCGCCTCAGCCCGGCGAGCAGCTGCAGCAGCGTCGTCTTCCCCGCTCCGTTGGGTCCGAGCAGGCCGACCAGTTGGCCTGCGGGGATCTCGATGCTCACCCCGTCCAGGGCGACGACGTCGCCGTAGCGACGGCCGAGATGCTCGGCCCGGACCACCGGAGCCCCGACGGGGACGCCGTTCCCGGCGCTCCCGGAACTCCCGGTGCTCCCGGTACTCCCGGGTCCTCGTCCCACGACCACCGGCGCCTCGCTCGATCCGGGCATGACTGCTCCTCGACCGTGATCAACCCTCGACCCCCCTCATCCTGGACGACGGCCGTGCCTCACGCCCCCGCAACCGGCGGACCCGCGTGTCCGGCTCGCCCGCCGTCACGACCTGCCGCTCGGCCGTCACGACCTGCCACTCGGCCATCACGACCTGCCGCTCGGCCATCGCCACGATCTCCTGGGGTCACGAACTCCTGGGGTCAGGATCTCCCGTCGCCGTGACATGGTGCGCGGCCACCACCACGAGAACCATGTGGCCAACCCGTCACGGCACCCGGGGGTCAACCGGAGGGCGGCGGCGATCACCCATCACTAGGGTGCGAGGCGTGTCCGTCGTTGTCACCTCCGCCCTCACCAAACGCTTCGGCCCGGTGACGGCTCTCGACAGCCTCGACGTCGACGTTCGTCCCGGGGTGACCGGGCTGGTCGGCGCCAACGGGGCCGGGAAGTCGACCCTCATCAAGATCCTCCTCGGGCTGTTACCCGCGACATCGGGGCGGGCCGAGGTGCTCGGCCTCGACGTCGCCTCCAGCGGCGAGCAGATCCGTCGGGCCGTCGGGTACATGCCCGAACACGACTGCCTGCCCCCGGACGTCACGGCGACCGAGTTCGTCGTGCACATGGCCAGGATGTCGGGCCTGCCCACCTCCGCCGCACGGGAGCGGACCGCCGACACGCTGCGCCACGTCGGCCTCTACGAGGAGCGCTACCGCCCGGTCGGGGGGTACTCGACCGGGATGAAGCAGCGGGTCAAGCTGGCCCAGGCGCTCGTGCACGACCCGCGGCTGGTGTTCCTGGACGAGCCGACCAACGGCCTCGACCCGGCGGGCCGGGAGGACATGCTCGGCCTGGTCCGCCGGATCGGCACCGACTTCGGGATCTCGGTGCTGGTGACCTCGCACCTGCTCGGCGAGCTCGAACGGATCTGCGACCACGTCGTCGTCGTCGACGGCGGCCGCCTGCTCAGGGCGACGTCGACGGCCGCGGCCACGACGGCGAGCCAGGTGCTGACCGTCGAGGTCACCGACCGCGCCGACGAACTGGTCCGGATGCTCCGGGGTGCCGGCCTCACGGTCCGGTCCGGCGGGAACGGCCACGGACCAGGGAACGGCCACGGACCAGGGAACGGTCCGACGGCGTCCGGTGACGCTCCACCGGCGGACGGGAACGGCGCGGCAGACGGCGACCCGCACGGCCTGCGCACCCCGGCCGGCACGCTGACGGCCCGGGTACCCGACGGCCGGTTCGAGGTCGAGGTCACCGACGACGCGGCGCACGACGTCGTCCGGGACGCGGTGACCCACCTGGGGGTCGGGCTGATCCGGATGCAGCGCCGCCGTCACCACCTCGCCGAGATCTTCCAGGACGGTGCCCATGCAGACCCCCGCTGACCGCGACACCACCCCGGTCCCGAACGGCGGGGCCGCGGGCGTCATCCACGACATCGGCTACCAGCGCTACGACGGCAGCCGGCTGGGCCGGGGCTACCTGCTCCGCACGCTCTTCCTCGACACGCTGCGCGGCTGCTACGGCTTCGGGCGCTCGGCCAAGTCCAAGATCATGCCCTTGGTGCTGTTCGGGTTCGGCTGTCTGCCCGCGATCATCATCGCCGTCATCCTCAACGCCTTCGGCGGCGAGGAACTGCCGATGACCTATCCCGAGTACCTGTGGACCCTGTCCATGCTGGTCAGCATCTACGTCGCCGGGCAGGCCCCGCAGGCCGTGTCCCGGGACCTGCGGTTCCGGGCGACGTCGCTGTACTTCTCCCGGCCGCTGCGCCGTGGCGACTACGTGGTGGCGAAGTTCGCGGCTATGACGGCCGCGGTTCTGATCTTCACCGGTGTGCCGATGCTCATCCTCTACCTCGGCACGCTGCTGGCGAAGCTGCCGTTCTGGGAGCAGACCGGCGACGTCCTCGTCGGGTTGGTCGGCGCCCTGCTCACCGCGCTCGTGCTCGGTGGGATCAGCCTCGTCATCGCCGCGATCACCCCGCGCCGCGGCTTCGGCGTAGCCGCGATCATCACCGTGCTGCTCGTCGCGAACTCCGTCGCCGGGGTGGTCTTCGGGGTCGCGCAGGAGACCGGCCGGGAGACCCTCTCCGCCTACGCCTGGGTGCTCTCGCCGACCGGTCTGGTCGACGGCGTCCTGGTCGGCCTGTTCGACCTCCCAGCGGTCAACGGTGTCTCCCCGCCCGGGACCACCGGGTGCCTGGTCTACCTGTCGGTCACCGTCCTGCTCGTCTCCGCCTGCGCCGGCCTGCTGCTCGGGCGCTACCGGAAGGTCTCGGTGTCGTGAGCGCGATCGTCCTCAGCAACGTGTCCCGGTGGTTCGGCAACGTCGTCGCGGTCAACGACGTGACGATGACCATCGGCCCGGGGGTCACCGGCCTGCTCGGTCCGAACGGTGCGGGCAAGTCGACGCTGATCCACATGATGGGCGGGTTCCTCGCGCCGTCGACCGGTTCGGTGACCCTGGACGACGAGCCCACCTGGCGCAACGAGCGCCTGTACCGGCGGATCGGACTGGTCCCGGAGCGCGAGGCCATGTACGACGTCGTCACCGGCTGGGAGTTCGTGCTGGCCAACGCCCGGCTGCACCGCCTGCCCGATCCCGCGGGCGCGGCCAGGACGGCTCTGGCGACCGTCGAGATGACCAACGCGCGGGACCGGCAGATCGCCACCTACTCCAAGGGCATGAAGCAACGGATCAAGATGGCCAGCGCCCTCGTCCACGACCCGCCGGTGCTGCTGCTCGACGAGCCGTTCAACGGGATGGACCCCCGGCAGCGACTGTCGCTCATGGACCTGCTGCACACCATGGGCGAGCAGGGCAGGACCGTGCTGTTCAGCTCGCACATCCTGGAGGAGGTCGAGCAGATCGCCGGCAGCATCCAGGTGATGGTCGCCGGGCGGCACGCGGCGTCGGGCGACTTCCGGGAGATCCGGCGGCTGATGACCGAACGCCCGCACCAGTACACGATCCGGTCCAGCGACGACCGCGCCCTCGCGTCCATGCTCATCGCCGACGCCTCCACCCAGGGCGTCCAGGTCCTCACCCAGAACACCAAGACCCCGGGCACGGACCCCGAGGGACTGCGGGTGCAGGCCGTCGACTTCGCCCGGTTCGTGCGGGTGCTCCCCTGGTACGCCAGGGAGCGGGGGATCCGGCTGTTCGAGGTCTCCCCGGCCGACGAGTCACTGGAGAGCGTCTTCTCCTACCTGGTGACCCGATGAACGCCGGGTGGAGGACGAGGACGCGACCCTCCTGCGGGCCCGCGACCAGCGACGGCCCCCCGTCCACGACGGGCGACAGCCCGTCGACGACGATCGGCGGCCACACGTCGACGACGAACGGCGAGGTGACGAAGTGAACGGCGTGGTGGCCAGGCTCACCCTGCGCAGCCTGCTCGGCAGGCGACGGGCGATCCTCCTCGCCTGCCTGCCGGCGCTGCTCCTGCTCATGGCGGTGGCGATCCGGTGGATGGCCGGACCGGACGACGACCTGGCGGGGAACGTCCTCGGCCATCTCGTCGCCGGAACGATGATCCCGCTACTGGCATTGATCGCCGGGACCGGAGCGATCGGCCCGGAGATCGACGACGGTTCGATCATCTACCTGCTGTCGAAGCCGCTGAGCCGATACCGGATCGCGGTCACGAAGTTCGTCGCCGCAACCGGAGTCGTCCTGGTCTTCGGCGTCGTCCCCACCCTGATCGCCGGTTACGTGCTCACCGGGCAGGTCTCCCGCCTCGCCCTCGGCTTCACCCTCGGCGCCACAGCGGCCGGGACGGCGTACTGCGCGCTCTACCTGGCCCTCGCCGTGCTGTCCCGGCACGCCGTGGTGATCGGCCTGCTCTACGCGGTGGTGTGGGAGTCGATCATCGGCGGGTTCGTGCCCGGGGCGCAGGCACTCAGCGTCCAGCAGTGGGCGATGTCGCTCACCCAGCGGGTGATCGGTGACCAGGCGGCCGAGCTCGGGGCGAAGGCGGCGGTCGGCCTGTCCACGGGCGTCGTCCTGCTCTCGGTGGTGACCGTGGCGTCCGTCTGGTACACGGGCTGGCGGCTGCGCGGTCTCCGCCTGACCGGCGACGAGTAGCCCGCACGGGCCGGGACCGCGGCGACCCCGTCGGGCACCGGCCCGGGACCCCTCGTCGTCACGGGTACCCGCCGTTCACGCCCAGCGGTCGTGGAACACGCACTCGGCGAGCGACCGGCGGGACACCTCGCCCGGCTCCTCCGCGGGATATCCGACGGGCATGAGGTACAGACAGACCATGTCGTCGGGCAGCCCGAGGACGGCCCCGGCGCGGCGGATGTCGAGGTGCCCGACCCAGCACGACCCGAGGCCGTGCGCGGCAGCCGCGAGGTGCACGTGCTCGCCGGGGATCAGCGCGGCGCCGTTGTCCCACAGGGTCCTGGTCGTCGCCCGATCCGGAAGCGCGTTGACGCTGTCCAGGAACTCCTGCCCGAACCGGTCCCGGTTGACCTGCATCGCGAAGTCGTCCGGCGGGAGCGTCGCCAGGTCCGCGGAGAGCTCGACGCAGTACGCGATCACCACCGGAGCCGTCGCGATCCAGTCCTGACCGCCCGCGGCCCCGGCCAGCTCCCTGCGCAGCGCCCCGTCGGTGACCACCCCGAAGTGGAAGCCCTGCCGGTTCCCCCCGGACGGCGCGAGCCGCCCGGCTTCGAGGATCTCCGTCAGCACCTCCTCGGGGATCGGCCGGTCGGCGAACCTCCGGACGGAGCGCCTCCGGCGGACCGCGTCCCCGAACTCCATGCCCGGCCTCCGTCCCCTCGTCACCCGTCCGGCATCCGGCATCCGGAGAGTAGCGCCACCTCGGCGTCACGCCACGGGGTCGGTGACCCGGCCGATGAACAGCGGGGTGGCGGTCCCGACGTCGTGGACGACGAACAGGAACGGCCGGTCCACGGTGAGCTCCAGGTCGACCCTCGGCATGGACAGGGCCCGCAGCACCACCGCGGTCGCCGCCGCTGCCTCGGTGCCCTGCTCGTCCACGGCGACGAAGGCCTCGTGCACGACGGCGCCGACGACGAACCTCTCGGTGGCGCTCATCCCGGTGAAGTCCGCCTGGTTGCCGAAGGCGGTGGGCATGCCCAGTGCCGCCAGCACGTCGGAGAGCTCCACGCCGGTGCGGAAGGTCCAGCGCGGTATCCGCAGGTCCACCTGCGCGGAGCGGAACCCGGTGAGCAGCCGGCGCAACCGCGCGCCGTCCAGCGCCCGCTCGACCTCGGCGAACCGGCCCCGGTCCGGGACGACGACGGCCATGGCGAGCGTCGACCCGGCGTAGCGGAGGTTGACGGCCGTCCACCCGCTGCCCTTCCCGACCCCGGCGGCGAGGGCCGAGGCGCGCATCATCGGGACGGCCACCGTCGAGGCGTCCAGCCGGGTGAACGGCGCGTCCTCGGTGCCGTGTTCGGCGAACGGCGTCTCCCACGGAGCCTTGAGGTAGACGGCGTTGACGAGGACGAGCCTGGTCATCGCGTCGAGGACGCCGCTGGCGATGAGCTCGGGGATCCTCTCGTGGGTCCGCTCGCCCACCCAGGCGTTGATGGCGCGGCGCGCCGCCTCGGTGGCGCCCCGGTAGTCCACCAGGTGCATGCCGGCGCCGAAGTCCCGCGCCAACGCGTCCAGGAAGGCGGCCTCCCACCCGGTCCCCCATTGCCCCCACAGCGAGTTCGCGACGTCCAGGCTGATCTCCGCGTCCGGCAGGCCGGGCCGCTCCACGGCCCCGGCCCGCGAGGTGAGCAGGCGGTCCAGCGCGTTCAGCCCCGATGCCAGCCGCTCCGGGGCGGGGCTCGGGGCGTGCAGGACGGCGTCCAGTTCCTCGGCGGTGCGGCCTCTCGCCCCCGCTCTGGCCATGGCAAGGGCGGCGACCACCGAGTACGGCGAGGACACAAGGTTCCCCGCCGCCGCGCCCCGTGCCGCCAGTGCACGGTGCAGGTCGGCCGTGAAGGCCAGGACGGCGTCGGTCGCCGGGGCTGCGGCCGACCCGTCCGCCTCGACCCGGCCGAGATCCGAGGCGGCGAGCTGCATGCGCGGTCCTCCTGTCGCGTTCCTCCCCCGGGGGAGCCTCCCACCACCCTGGTCGGCGGGCGTCCGGGAGCAGCCGGAGACCCCGGCAACCGGAACGAGCGCGGCGAGCGCAGCGCGGAGGCACTCCCGACGGGTCGGCATGCCGCTTCGACGCACCGCGCGGCGACCCGGTTCCCTGCTCCGTGGCAGCGCCCCCGGCGGCCCCTCGCCGCCGCTCGTGGTGTGGTTCCGTCCGCAGCGCCCGCCGCGGGAGGCAGCGCTGCGCCCCACCCTGCGGGTACCGTCGAGACAGACCGCCCACGGGCAGGTGACGGGGCAGCCGGGTGGGACGGAGGCGCAGGTGGAGGAGCACATCGCCAGGCTCGACACGCTCCGGTCCCGGATCAGGGAGGAGCACGCGAGGCTCGACGGTCTCGATCCCCGCGACCGGGAGTACGAGGTCGTGGCGCGCCGGGTGTTCGACGCCGCCAACGCGCTGTTGGAGTACGAGGACCGGCTGCCCGTCCTCCTCGACGAGCCGCGTCACCGGCTGAGCGTGATCCTGGTCCGGTCGACCGGGGCCGCGACGGCCGTCGTCGCCGGTGGCCTGGCCCTGTCCGCCGTCCCCGGCTGGATCACCGTCTGGTGGACGCTGCTGCTCGTCCCGTTGGCCGTTCTCGGCGTCGCCGTCGCCCTCACCCGGGTGAGGCCGCCCGCCAGTCCGCACCGGGAGCAGCGGACCGGCGCCTGCATCGTCGCCGGCGCGACCCTGGTGGTCGGGGTGACCGTGCTGGGGCTGCTGCCCCGCTGGGGGGCTGCCGCCGGGGTCGCCGTCGCCCTCGCCGGGATGTCCCTCATCTTCGGCGGTCCGGTGCGGGTGCTCGGCAGCCCGTCCGGCGACGGCATCACCCTCCCCCGCGACGACACGGACACCGGCGAGATCCCCGTGGTGACCGACGCCGCGGCCCGGTCGTGGCCGGGGTCGCGGCGACGGCGGGCGACCTGGCCGCCGGAGGGTGGTGCACCCCGGTGACCTGGGAGAGCCAGGGCAATGTCGTCCACGGCCTGCTGCAGCGACTGCGCGAGGACGTCGAGCAGCTGGAGCGACTGGTCATCGACCAGGACCTGCCGGCACGGGTGATCAGGGCCGAGGACCATCTGGCCGAGGTCAGGGAACGCTCGGAGACCCAGGAGACCCAGCTCGCGGAGGCCGTCGCCTCGGTGAAGGACCTGATGGCGCTCGTCCGGCGGATGGACGCCCGGGTGCTCTGGCTGGAGCGGAGGATCCGGCTCTCCGAGGCGGCGGTGCTGGAACTCGACGACGTCGACCCGGAGGTGGTGCGGCTGGCCGCCGTGGCCGAGTCCGGCCGGGTCGCCCGGCTGGCGCTGCTCACCTCGTCGGCCAGGGACGCGATGCTCCACGCGGTCGACGTCTTCGAGACCGCCGACGCGACGGCGGCCGCGGAGCGGGACAGGGCTCTCGGTGCCGCCGTCCGGCTGGCGGACACCGAGCACCCGTCGGGCCCGCACCGCTCGGCCGCGACGGAGTTCCGGGCCGCGCTGACCGCGATGGAGGTCGCATCCGGTGAGGCGTCCCGGGCACGGGACGCGGCCCGCGAGGCCCGGCAGCGGCTGCGCCGGGACGACGCCCTCCGCTCGGAGTCGGAGGCGACCGTCGAGGACGGCGAACGGGCCTGGGCAACGCTCCGGGTCCGCCTGCGGACCCTGGTCGCCGAGGCGGTGGGCACGGCCGCGCTGCTGCCCAGTTGGTTCACCACCGTCCTCGGGCCGATGCCGCCCGCGGAGCACACCGACCGCTGGATGGAGGTCGCGACCGAGCTGCTGGCCTACCGGATCACCTACCGGATCGGTGACCCGGTCGTCGCCCTCGGTCCCGAGCCCGTCGGCGCGAGCCGGCAGCGGCACGACTGGTGGGCCGAGCTGGACCGGTCCCTGCGGGAGCTGCAGCGGTGACCGCGGGACCGTGAACCGACGCCGAGCCGCCGTGGACCGCGGAACGACCCCGGGTCGCCGTGGACCGTGAACCGACGCCGAGCCGCCGTGGGACCGCGGTTGACGACCCACCGCAGCCACTGATCGACGCGGGGTGAGACCCCGGTTCCGCCGGACACCGATCCGCCACCGACCGTTGCGGCGTGGAACACCGTCCGGGGGGTATCTTTCGCTGGACGACGCAACGTGTCGCGCCTCACACTCCTACGACACCGGATCCCCCATCCCGGATCCGGGTACCCGGTCCCGACGACAGCCGGGACGGCCAATCGGTCAGCAGGGCACTCAGGACCTCGGTCCGGGGAGATCGCGGACCGTCCGCACATACGGTCGGGGCAACCCGACGCGAAGGAGCCGGTCACAGCGTCGTGACGGCCTCATCACCGCGAGTGAACGGGGGATCCCCGGGATGCACGCGGACCCGATCGAGAAGGGGCAGCACCTGTGACCACCACCGACACCAGCTTCGGCCGCCTCACCGCCGGAGAGGGCGCCGGCGCGCCGACACCCCACGCCGTCCTTCGGGCCTGGGTCGACGAGATTGCCGCGCTCACCACCCCTGACAGCATCGTCTGGGTCGACGGCTCCGAGGAGGAGAGCGAGCGCATCAACGACCTGCTCGTCGCCTCCGGCACCTACACCCGCCTCACCGGCAAGCCGAACAGCTTCCGGGTGGCCTCCGACCCGAGTGATGTCGCCCGGGTGGAGGACCGCACCTTCATCTGTTCCACCCAGGCCGACGACGCCGGTCCGACGAACCACTGGATGGACCCGGCCGAGATGCGCTCGGTCTTGACGGAGCTGTACCGCGGCTGCATGCGCGGTCGCACCATGTACGTGATCCCCTTCGTCATGGGCCGGCTGGACGCCGAGCGCCCGTTCTTCGGCGTCGAGATCACCGACAGCGCGTACGTCGTGGCCCACATGCGCATCATGACGCGGATGGGCGCCGACGTCCTGGCCAGGATGGGTGACGACGCCCCGTTCGTGAAGTGCCTGCACTCCGTGGGCGCCCCGCTCGAGCCGGGACAGGCCGACGTCCCCTGGCCGTGCAACCCGACGAAGTACATCACCCACTTCCCCGAGTCCCGGGAGATCTGGAGCTTCGGCTCCGGCTACGGCGGCAACGCCCTGCTCGGCAAGAAGTGCTACAGCCTCCGGATCGCCTCCGTGATGGCCCGGGACGAGGGCTGGCTGGCCGAGCACATGCTCATCCTCAAGCTGACCAGCCCCGAGCAGAAGGTCTACTACGTCGCGGCAGCCTTCCCGAGCGCCTGCGGCAAGACCAACATGGCCATGATCGAGCCGACGATCCCCGGCTGGACGACCGAGATGATCGGCGACGACATCGCCTGGATGCACTTCGGCCCCGACGGCCGGCTCTACGCCCAGAACCCCGAGGCCGGGCTGTTCGGGGTCGCCCCGGGCACCGGCTACGACACCAACCCGAACGCCATGCGGGCCATCGAGGCCGGTCACTCGGTGTTCACCAACGTCGCCCTCACCGACGACGGTGACGTGTGGTGGGAGGGCGCGACCAAGGAGCAGCCGGCCCACCTCGTCGACTGGAAGGGCAACGACTGGACGCCGGGCAACGGCGTGCTCAGCTCGCACCCGAACAGCCGCTTCTGCACCCCGATCACCAACTGCTCGATCCTCGCCCCCGAGTACCACGACCCGCAGGGCGTGCCGATCTCGGCGATCCTGTTCGGCGGGCGCAGGGCGTCGACCGTCCCGCTCGTCGACGAGGCACGGGACTGGACGCACGGCGTCTTCCTCGGGGCGACGACGTCCAGCGAGACGACGGCCGCCGCGGCGGGTGCCGTTGGCGTGGTCCGCCGCGACCCGATGGCCATGCTGCCCTTCATCGGCTACCACGTGGGCGACTACTTCCAGCACTGGATCGAGGTCGGCAAGTCCGCCGACGCCGCCAAGCTGCCCCGGATCTACTTCGTCAACTGGTTCCGCAAGGGCGACGACGGCCGCTGGCTGTGGCCGGGCTTCGGCGAGAACAGCCGGGTGCTGGAGTGGATCATCCGCCGGATCGAGGGCACCGCCGAGGCGACGGAGACCCCGATCGGCTACGTCCCGACGCCCTCGTCGCTGAACACCGAGGGCCTCGACCTCGACCCGACAGACCTCAAGGCCGCCCTCACCGTGCACGACGACGAGTGGCGCACGGAGCTCCCGCTCATCGAGGAGTGGTTCGCCAGGATCGGTGACAGGGTGCCCGGCGAGCTGCGCAGGGAGTTGGACGCCCTGCGGAGCAGCCTCGGCGCCTGAGAACCGACCGGTCGGGGCTGCTCCCGGCCGGGACCGACCGACGGACGGCCCGCGTGTCCCCCTCCCGGGGCGCGCGGGCCGTCCGGTACGCCCTACTCGTAGAGCACGTACTCCGGTTTCGGGCGCAGCTTCATCACCTGTGACGGCTTCATCAGCCGGGCCCCGCCCTCGGTGTCCTCCTCGTAGAAGAGCTTGAACCCGGGGTGCGTGGATCCCGGCAGGTCGCGGACCACGCGTTTCCAGGTGGACTCCTTCTGCGCCCTCGACCCGATCCCGTCAGCCGACATGATCACGGCGACGCCCTCGTGCGTGCCGATGCCGGCCGGTCTGCGCACGACCTTGGGGATGAGCCGGTGGACCACCAGGGCCTTCTCGGGCAGGTCCTCCCGGGCGACGAGCTTCTTCACCCACCGGGCGACCGGCCGGAGCTCGGCGCCGGTGGTGCTGCCGAACACCCTGCCGGGGACCTGCCCCGAGCCCACGGCCCACTCGGGGTCGAGGGCGAGGCCGACGTCGGGCTCCCGCAGCCACTTCTCCAGGGCCTTCACCTCGTCGAGGAAGTCGGCCCGCCCCGGCTGGATGTTGAGCAGCAGCAGGGCCCGGTGCCGGCGGGCGGCGTCCAGGTACTCCTGGATGACCCGGTCGTCGATCCGGCCCCGGTAGAGGCCGTCGGGACCGGGACGTGGGTGGGCGACCACCGTCACCAGCTCGAACACGGGCAGGATGCGGCGACCGTCCCCGTCGTAGGAGCGGCCGAGCTTCTCGATCTCGCGGCCCCTCGCGTCGATGTCGCCGACGCCGAGCCTGCCGAAGGCCGCGGTGCCGGGACCCCCGGAGTAACCGACCAGCCGATACCTCGGGAAGAGCTTCCTCCCGCCCCTCGGCAGCTCCAGGGTGGGCTTCCACGGCGTGCCGAGGGTCGCCCGGGGGGTCGGCCGGGGTCCTGGGGTCGCAACGGGTCCCCGGTCCCGGGTGTCCCCGGTGAGCAGGACGGCGAGCAGGGCGACGGCGACCACCTTCGCGGTCGCCACCACGAACGGGGCGTCCACCCGGAGCCGACGCATCACTGCTGCTCCCCTCACCGTCCCTCCCCTCGCCGAGCGGGTGCTCCTCATCGGACCGGGTGCTCCTCGGACCGGGTGTTCCTCGCACCCGGACCGACCACCTTGGCAGGCTCCGCCGGAACCCGCCAGACCTCGATCCGGACAGCGGGACGGGGAACGATCCGGGCGTCGACCACCCGACGCGACGAGGCCCCGGTCGGTCGACCGGGGCCTCGTCAGTGCGGAGGCGGCGGGATTTGAACCCGCGAGGGGGCTTCAAACCCCCAACCCGCTTAGCAGGCGGGCGCCATAGACCGGGCTAGGCGACGCCTCCTGGAGACCCAGCAAGGGTAGCGGTCCCCGTCGACCGGGAGCAAAACAACTTCGCACCGATCACGCCGCCGATGACCACGGAACGTCACCTCAGAGCGACGATCATGTCGATTCGTCGCTCTCCGGAGATCAACTGGAGAGGAATGGTCGGGATCGGGCAACGTTCCGGTCACCCGAGGCGTCATTATCAAGACGACACGGTCACCTGAGCACCTCGGGGCCGGGGTCGGCGCGGAGGGGACGCACCCATGAGTGAGCTGGTACCGGGAGCTGTGGACGGATTGCGGGCAACGGTCATCCCACCCACAGGATCACGTGCCAGACTTGCCCCTCGTGAGCCCAGCTCCCGGTGGTCCGGATCGAGCGGGCAGCCCCGGATACGTCCCCGGGGCCTGAGCTGTGGCCGGACGCCTCACGGCCACCTGTACGAGGAGGAGCGGTGACCCAGGTCGCGGCCAGCCCCCGGCGGGTGCGGCGCGAAGTCGACGCCCGCCACCAGCGGGCCGTGCGCACCGGTCCACCGCTCGCCCGTCGCGGGCGGCACGCGACGCCGGTCGGCCAGGGGTTCGGCTATCTCGTGGGCTGGACGATCCTCGGCACGATGGTCCCCGGCAGCGGACTGGTCGCCGCGGGACGGCGGATGCTCGGCGGGCTGATCATCACCGGGACCGTCGTCCTCGGTGCGGCCGCTGCGGCGTTCGTCCTCGTCAACGGCAACCAGAAGGCCGTGATCCGGCTCGGTTCGGACACCGACTTCCTGCTCGTCGCGGCAGTCTCGGTCACGACCCTCGGCCTGGTCTGGGCCCTCGTCGTCCTCGGCACGCACGGGGCGCTCCGCCGCGGGGCGGAGCTGAGCGGCGGCCAGAAGGTCCTCGCCTTCGGCCTGGTGCTCGCCCTCGTCGGCGCCATCGGTATCCCCACGGCCGAGGCCACCCGGTACACGCTGATCCATCGTGACCTCGTGATGACGATCTTCTCCGACGAGGACGACCCCACGACGGGGGTCAAGCCCCAGGCCGAGAAGCCTAACCCGTGGGCGGGCATCCCCCGGGTGAACGTCATGCTCCTCGGCGGGGACGACGGCGCGGGCCGGGTCGGAACCCGCCCGGACACGGTCATCCTGGCCAGTGTCGACACCAGGACCGGCAACACGGTCCTGTTCAACATCCCCCGCAATCTGGAGAAGGCGCCGTTCCCGCCCGGGACGCAGGGGCACGCCGCCTGGCCGGACGGCTTCGGTCCCACCTTCGGCGGCCCGCAGTACAACTGCGGCCAGAGCGGCGAGCTGTGCTTCTTCAACGCGATCTGGGCGACCGCCGAGGCCAACCGGCAGTACTTCCCCGGGGTCAGGAACCCCGGCCTGCTGGCGACCAAGCAGGCGGTCGAGGGCGTGCTCGGCCTGAAGGTCGACTACTACGGGAAGCTCAACCTGGCCGGGTTCGAGGACTTCGTGGACGCCATCGGGGGCGTGACCCTCAACGTCAAGCGGGACATCCCCATCGGCGGGGGGACCAACCAGCTCACCGGGGGCAAGAACCCGATCCACGGCTGGATCCGCACGGGGAGGCGGCACCTCAACGGCAAGTACGCGCTCTGGTTCGCCCGGTCCAGAGAGGGCTCCGACAACTGGGAGCGGATGCAGCGCCAGCAGTGCGTCATCGGCGCCCTGACCCGCCAGGCCGACCCGCTCAAGGTCGCCAGGGCGTACCCGAGGCTGGCGGTGTCGGCGAAGAAGAACATCTCGACGAACATCCCCCGGCAGCAGATCGACGCCTGGGTGGAGCTGGCCTTGAAGGTGAAGGACGCGGAGGTCACTAGTCTGACCCTGAACAAGGCCGTCATCGGGGGGGACGCGGCGAACCCTGACTTCTATCGGATCCAGCTCCTGGTCCGACGGGCGATCAGGGCCTCGACGGCACCGAAGCCCACCCCGACACCGACGGTCGACCCCGTCACCGGAGCGACGGTGACCCCGAGCCCGACGAGCAGCCCGAGACGTACCCAGAGGCCAACGACCACCCGCACGGTGGACCCGAGCAGGGCGCAGAGCATCACCGACATCTGCTGACGACCCGGGCCGCCCTCGCGGAGACGACCGAGGAGGAGCGGTGACCCGGAGGGCACCCGACGCCTGGACGAGCGGTCCGGCCGGCGGCACCCGCCATCGGGCTGCTGACGGAACCGGGCGGCCCCGCCGTGGCAGCCACTCCGCTGCCTCGCCCCAGGGGTTCGGCCGGCTCGTCGGCTGGACCATCCTCGGCACCGTCGTCCCGGGGACCGGCCTGCTGGTGGCGGGCCGGCGGATCGCGGGGAGCACCGCCCTCGTCGTCCTCGGCGGGCTCTCCCTCGGCGGGGTCGCGGCCCTCGGCTACGCCCGGAGCAAGGGGGTCTCCGGCATCACCCCGATCCTGGTCCGGATCGGGTTCAGCCCGTCCAGCCTGCTCTACATCGCCGCAACCGTCGTGGTGCTGGCCTCGCTGTGGGTTGCGGTGACCGTCGGCACCCACGTCTCGCTGCGCCGGTTCACCCTGCTCACCGGGGCGCAGAACGTCCTGGCCGGCGCTCTCGTACTGGCCCTCGTCGGGGCGGTCGCGGTGCCGGCGGCGGAGGTGACCCGCCTGGTGCTCATCCAGCGCGACCTCGTCACCTCGGTCTTCGCCGACGGCGGCAGCCGGAAGGGGACCGACCCCGACCTCGGCGGGGCCGACCCGTGGGCCGGCGTCCCACGGGTGAACGTGCTGCTGCTCGGCGGCGACGACGGTCGCGGCCGGACCGGGGTACGGCCCGACACGATCATCCTCGCCAGCATCGACACCCGCACCGGTGACACCCTGATCTTCAGCATCCCCCGGCAGATCCAGCAGGCACCCTTCCCACCCGGCACGACGGGGTACCGCGCCTGGCCGTACGGGTTCGGCCCGGCGCTCGAACGGGAGCAGACCGAGGCGGACTGCACGGTGACCGGACAGCCCTGCTTCTTCTACGCCATCTGGCGCACCGCCGAGGAGCACCGGGAGTACTTCCCCGGCGACCCGAACCCCGGTCTGACGGCGACCAAGCAGGCCGTCGAGGGCATCCTCGGCCTGCACGTCGACTACTACGGCAAGGTGAACCTCCGCGGCTTCGCCGAGTTCGTCGACGCCATCGGCGGGTTGCGGCTCAACGTCAAGAAGAACCTGCCCATCGGCGGGGGGGAGAACAAGGTGACCGGCGGCCAGAACCCGATCACCGGCTGGATCCGCAAGGGCGACAACCGGCTCCTCGACGGAGACGACGCCCTGTGGTTCGCCCGCTCCCGCGCCATGTCGACCAACTGGGAGCGGATGGCCCGCCAGCAGTGCGTCATCGGCGCGCTCGCCGACCAGGCCGAGCCCATGAAGGTCGCCCTCGCCTACCCCCGGATCGCCCGGTCCGCGAAGCGGAACATCACCACCGACATCCCGTACCAGCAGGTCGACGCGTGGGTGGAGTTGGCGACCCGGGTCCAGAAGGCGCAGGTCCGCAGCCTCGTCATCGACCACGAGATCTTCGGCTCGGACTTCCACCCCGACTATGCCGCCATCCGGCAGGCGGTGCAGACGGCACTGACCACCCCACCCGCGCCGAGGAGGACCACGACCCCGGGGGCGACCCCCTCGCCGACCGCCACCCCCGGCAGGACCCCCCGGACCACGGCGCCGCCGGACGTCCCGCAGGACGTCACCGACATCTGCTGACCCGCGGGTCAGACCGGGGACGCCGCCCCGTGCAACCGTCGACGCTGGTCCCGGTCGGCGACCATGGCCTGGCGGGCCTCGTCGACGAGCCGGTCGGAGCTCTCCCGCCGGACCATGGCGTGCCCCACCCCGATCACACCGCCCATGGACTGCACCAGATCCGCGTGCAGCCGGCCGGCGACCATCCCCACCTCGTGCGGCGCGGTCCCCGGCAGCAGCACGGCGAGCTCATCGACCCCCAACCGGTAGAGGACGTCCCCGGCCCGCAGCTCCCCCCGCACCGTGAGGATCGCCTGACGGAGCACCTCGGCCGCCGGACCGGGGCCGGCCAACGCCCGGGTGTCGGCCACCCGGTCGATCCCGAAGATCGCCAGTGCCAGCGGGACCGGGACGGTGCCACCCCCGGTCACCGCCTGGCGCACGTCCGCGAGCAGCCGCTGGTCCGACCCCACCCCGGTGACCGGTTCCAGCTCCACCGTCGTACCGGCACCGGCCCGGCGGGCGAGGATGTCGAGCGCGCTGCCGGCGAGCCGTCCCAGCCTGGCCAGGGCGTCCACGTCACCGTCGGTGAACGGGCGGTCGGGTCCCCGCCGGGCCAGGATCGCCCCCGCCGCCCTCCCCCTGGCCAGGACCGGGGCGGTGACCAGTGCCATGTCCTCGTACATCCCGAGCGGGTCGTCGCGGACCAGGGTGCGCCGGGCACGCCCGCCCTCCCACGGTGCCTGCTCCAGGACCGGGCCCCAGCCCTCGAGCGTTCCCGTCCCCGGCGGATCCTCCAGCGCCACCCGGGGCCCCTCGGGCAGCCGGACGACGAAGGTCACCCGCTCCGCGTCGACGAGATCGCGCGCGGCCTCCGTGCAGCACCGGGCGACGTCGATCCGGTGCGGTGCCTCGCGGAGGGCGGTCCGTGCGGTCTTCAGCCGCCGGATCTGCGCCTCGGTGGGCCCCCTGCCCCTGGTCGCCCCTCGACCGGCCGCCGGGGGAGCCTGCCCTGCCGGCACCGCGGACTCCCCGCTCCCGGGGACCGGTACCCCTGGTGCCGTGCCCTGCGCCCCGGGAGCAGGGCCCTGCGGCCCTGGCACGGTGCCCGGGATCCCGACCTGGGTACCCGACTCCGCGCCGGGACCGGCGGGCTGCGGCACAGGCCGGTGCGCGGCTCCCGAGGAGCGCGTCCGGCGCCGGGACCAGCCGGCCACGGAGGCGGGGGACGGCGCCGCGGATGGCGCGGGAGGCTGTTGCGGGAGGTTCACGGCGGCGCCACCCACCGGTTGCCGTGCCCTGGGCACGGACGCCCTTCCGGGGACCGCCGGAGCCGGACGTCGTCCCGCACCGCCGGCCCGGTCCCCGCTCGCGGCCCGGTCACCCCCAGCCCGGTCATCCCCGGCCACGGACCGGTCGGCTCCGCTCCCGCCCTGGTCACGCCGGCTCCCGGCCGATGCCCTGCCGCCGGACTCGCCCGGTTCCTCCAGCTCCTCCAGCGGCACCACGGCGAGATCGGAGAGCCGCGGCCACTGGTCGAGCTCCGGATCCCTGCGGGACGACCACGGCACCGCCGTCAGCACCGTGAGCAGGCTCCGCCGCCGCTCCCGGTGCCGCCCCGGAGCGGCGGGGACGAAGGTGTACAACGTCGCCCGCCGGGGTCGAGGGATCTCGCCGTTCACGCGCTTCACGGTTCCCTTCCTCACGGCGCGACCGGGGACCCGGTTCCGCCCGGGTCCAGCATCGGCAGGAACCCCGCCCGGCTTCAGCCCCCCGGGCCGGATGGACCCGGTCGCCGGGGCGAACCGACGGACGGCGGACTGGTCGGACGGCGGACTGGTCGGACGGCGGACTGGTTGGATGGAGCCATGGGGCTCTTCCGGCGGAGTGATCGGGGACCGGCGAGGACCGCCGAGGCGATCCGGGACTTCTGGGAGTGGTGGTCCAGGGTCCGCGACGACGTGGCCGCGGCCCTCGGTGAGGGGACGGCCGACTCGCTCGCGTCCGTGCTCGCGCCCCGGGTCTCGCGCATCCACCCCGACCTCGAGTGGGAGACCCTCCCCGGCCGGTCGGCCCGCCACGCGCTCGTCGTCTGCGCCGGAGGCCGACCCGAACTGCGCAGCGTGGCCGAGCGCTGGCACCGCGCCGGTCCCGAGGCGGACGACCTCTGGGAGCACCACCCGGCGCGGCAACCGGACCCCGGCGGGTTCACCAGCAGCCTCGAGGTCGCGGGCCGCTCCCTCGACCTGTCCCGGACCGTCCTCGCCGCCCGTGCCGACGACACCCGCTGCAGGCTCGACGTCCAGGTGCACCACCCGGACTTCCCCGACCTGCCGGACGAGGCACGGACCCAGGTGAGCTGCCTCGTCCTCGACTGGGCGCTGGGGGAGGACGACGTGGAGCGCTGGGTCGGTGAGATCACCCCGTTGTCCGACGCACCGCTCGACCCGGTGCCGGCATCGTCCTTCGGCCTGGTGGTCGAGCAGTTGCGGGAGCGCTGGAGCAGGGAGCAGTGGGCTCTGCTCCAGGGCGAGGGCCGCCGCGGCCGACCGCTGCTGGCCGCAGCCCGGCACCCGATGCTCCGCGTCGACCACCCGCTGTTCGACGAGCACGTCGCGGTGACCCTCTCCTTCCCCGGCACCCCGCAGGGGCTCCCCACCGAGGAGGCCCTGGCCCACCTGCGGGCCTTCGAGGACCATCTGCTCAGCCGGCTGGGGGACGCCGCCGTCCTCGTCGCGCACGAGACGCACGACGGTCGCCGGCTGCTCCACCTCTACGACGACGGCGAGGCCAGCGTCGCCCCCCAGGTCGAGGCGGTGCTGCCCGCCTACCGCGGTGGGCGGGCCCAGGTGCGGGTCGAGCCGGACCCTGCCTGGCGGGCGACCTCGCACCTGCGTCCCTGACCGGGGGTAGCGACGGTCGGCCCGCTCCTCGACAGAGGACTACGTATCGTCACAGTGCGTCGATCGAGCGAAATCCCTCGGTACTGGCGTGACAAAGAGTGTTGAACCTTCCACTCTGCGACGATCGGCTGGGTAGGCTGCCCGGGCACGGCGGTCCATTCCCCTGACGGCCTGGTGAGAGCCGAGGTCGTGGCGCTGCCCGGAGACGACATGAACGACAGTTCGCGTCAGCCCGTCGATCCGTCGCGCGCCGGCCGGGCCGAGCGGTGGGCAGCGGCGGAGAACCAGCGGCGGCAGGACGCGTACGCCGTCGCCGCCAGGCGCTGGCACCGGGCGGACCGCGAACTCGAGAACATGATCCACACTGCGGGCAGCTACACCGGGTCCACCGCGGCCGACGCCTGCCCGTGGGCAGGAATCGGTCCCCACGAGTCGGTGTACCTCGTCGTGGACCAGGCATGGCTGGTGGAGACGAGACGGGCGGCAGGGGCCACCATCGGTGGCTACGCCGAGTTCTCCTTCACCGTGGCCCAGGCCCCGTTGCAGCGGGTGGGCGGCCCTGCGGGCACCACCGTGCACGGCGGTGAGTCACTGGTCATCTCCGACGAGGGCAGCCTGGTCGTCACCAGCGAGCGGGTGCTCTTCCGGGGGGCCGTCAGCTCGCGCGAGTGGACCTACGACAAGCAGTTCGGCGTGGAGCACGACCCCCTCCGGTCGCTGACGCTCATGCACGTCAGCGACCGGAGGGGACTCTCCGGCTTCGGCTACCCGCCCGAGGTCGCCGCGGGGGTCCGGTTCCTCCTCACCCTGGCCATCGCCCGCGCCAAGGACGCGACGGGACAGCTCATCGGAGCCCTGGAGCAGGAGCGGCAGGCCCTCTCGGCACAGCTCGTCCCGCCGGTCGAGGTGACCCCGGACGACGCCCCGACCCTCCCGGCCCGGGTCGCCCACGTGCTCCGACTGGTGTACTTCGGCATGCCCTCCCAGCGCCGAGGGGCCAGGATCCTGCAGTCGGTCGTGGCGTTCGGCGTCACCGCCCTGATCCTGTACGGGCTGGCACCCTCCCAGGACACCTCGCCCTCGGCGTCCGAGCGCAACCTCCCGCGCCTGCCCGTCCCGGTCACCACCACGACCGGGGACCCGTGGGAGCCGCTGGTCACGGAGGACACCACCACCTCCACCACGACGACGACCACCACCACCACGACCACCACCACCACGACCACCACGACCACGACCACCACGACGACGACCAGGCCGACCACCACCCGCAGGCCGAGCCCGCCCGGCCCGCCGACCCCCCGGCCCACGACGAGCCGGACGACCACCACGACCGGCGTCGCCCTGTGCGGAGCCCCGGCCAACCCGCTGCGCTACACCTTCTGCGAGGGGTCCCTCATCACCGACCCCGACCCCCACACCTGCGAGTACTTCGCGTGCACCGCCCACTTCGACCACGGCAACGGGTACCTGGTCCAGTGCGGCGACGGCCTGTTCAGCATGACCGGCGGCCGGGTGGACGCCTGTGCCCGCCACAACGGGGTCACCCGCCCCGTGTTCCTGGCCCCCTGACCCCGGCCACCTGACCCCGGGCCCCTCACCGACGCGCCGCCCCGGGTCGCTCCCGGGAACGCCCGCGTGGCCGATTCGTTCACGACACCCGCGGCCGGGCCCTGCTTGGCTGTGACCATGAACTCACCCGATCTCGACGCCGCCCGCCACTTCCTCGCCGCCAACGCCCGGATCCTGGAGCTGCGGCGGTTCGAGCACCTGTTCGCCGACGGCGACCACGCCCCGATCCGGGACGCCGTCGCCGCCTACCGGAACCCCGACGGTGGATTCGGCAACAGGCTGGAGCCGGACTGCCCCTGCCCCGGCAGTCACCCCATGGCCATCGACTTCGCCCTGCGCACCCTGCACGAGGCGGACGTGTGGGACCTGGAGCTGGTCGACGGGGCCTGCCGGTGGCTGGAGGAGCACGCACCGGCCGAGGGCGGGGCCGTGTTCCCCGGCCCGTTCGCGGCGGGCTGGGCCCCGTACGCCCCGTGGTACACGCCGGAGGAGGGCGGTCCGGCATCGCTGCTCAGCACGGCGTCCATCGCCGGCACGCTGCACGCGAGGGGCGTCGTCCACCCGTGGCTGGTCCGGGCGACGGATCTCGTCTGGAGCCTCGTCGACGCCCGGATCACGACGGATCCCGAGGAGGTGTGCCCGGCGGTCCGGTTCCTGGACCACGTCCCGGACCGGGAGCGGGCGACCGAGACCGTGGCACGACTGGGGTCGCACCTGTTCCAGCACGGCATGGTGACGCTCGACCCCGGCGCCCCCGGGAGGGTCCACACCCCCCTGGACTACGCGCCCTTCCCCGGGTCCTGCTGCCGGGTGCTGTTCGAGCCGTCCGTGGTCGAGGCGCACCTGGACCACCTTGCCGGGACCCAACGCGACGACGGCGGTTGGCCGATCGACTTCCCGGCGGCCTCTCCGGTCGCCGAGCTGGCCTGGCGGGGCCACTTCACCGTGGAGGCCCTGCAGATCCTCCGGGCCAACGGGAGGGTGTGAGCCGGTCGGGTGGTCAGCCGCCGGCAGGTGCCGGCCCGACCAGCCGCCCCAGCGACGTCCCCGTCAGGGCCCTCACCTCCCTGGCCAGATGGGACTGGTCGGCGTACCCGGCCACGGCGGCGACCTCGGCGAACCGCACCCCGCGGCGAGCCAGGACGAGCGCCCGGTCCATCCGCAGGATCCTGCCCAGGACCTTGGCTCCGTAGCCGAAGGCGGCGAGGCACACCCGGTGCAGCTGGCGCTGGCTCAGATCGAGCGAGGCCGCGATCCCCGCGACCGGGATGCCGGCCCTGACACCCCGCACGATCTCTGCGATCACGGGGTCCGGCCGGGGGGTCGCCTCCCTGATCCGCCCTGCGACCAGCAGCTCCAGTACCGCCGCCGGGTCCGCCGCCTCCACCAGCAGCTCGGACAGGCGGCGGACCCGGTCGCCCTGCCACAGGTCGCCGAGCGGGATCCGCAGGTCACGCAGCTCGACGGCGGGCACGCCGAGGACGGCCGGCCCGGTCCCCGGGGAGAACCGGACCCCGGTGTCGACGCGTCCCCTGGTCATCGGCGCCGTCGACGGTCGGGTGTCCGGCCCGGCGACCAGGACCTCGCTCCCGTTCCAGATCAGGTCCAGGCAGCCGTCGGGCAGGACCAGGTGGGCTCGGGAGCCACCCGGCGCCAGGTCGGCCGGTGCCGTGTTCCGCCACACCGTGACGTTCGGGACCCGGGCCGGCCGCTCCTGGTACACGCCTCCAGGATGCCAGCCCCGACGAGGCCCGACCAGGCACGATCCCGAGGCGCACCGGAGGATCCGCGGCCGGACCGCCCCGGCCCGGCTCGGTGGGACCGCGGGCCGGCGCGGGTCCCCGTGACGCCCGGACCGGCGACCCCACCGGTTCCCGGACCCGCCTCCGGGTGGCCGATCACCCGGCCTCCCGGATCCCGGCCTCCTGCCCCGGGTCTTCCCTCCGAGGGTCTTCCTCTTCCGCCCGGGGATCCGCTGCCCGGGGGTCTGTGGTGTTGGGGTTCTCGATGTGGGGGGCTTCGGTCTCGTCGGCGTGGACGACGCGGTCGCGGCCCTCGGCCTTGGCCTGGTAGAGGGCCTTGTCTGCGGCGTCGATGAGGTGTTCGGAGCGGTCGAGGCTGCGGCCGCTGGTGACGGCGATGCCGCAGCTGGCGGTGACCACCTCGGCCACGGGGGAGGCGC
>JAAYAH010000150.1 GCA_012719445.1 Actinomycetales bacterium
GCGCCTCCCCCGTGGCCGAGGTGGTCACCGCCAGCTGCGGCATCGCCGTCACCAGCGGCCGCAGCCTCGACCGCTCCGAACACCTCATCGACGCCGCAGACAAGGCCCTCTACCAGGCCAAGGCCGACGGTCGCGACCTGGTGGTGCACGCTCCGGAGTCCGACGACCGGGTCGCCGAGTCCGCGTAGCGCCGGGGCGGCTTGACTTCGAGCGCGCTCCAACTCCTAGCGTCGTGATCGATCACGAACCGAGATCGATCACGAACCGAGATCCATCACCGGGAGACACCCGTATGAAGACCACCGAACTCGGCCGTACCGGGGAACACGTCAGCCGGCTCGCCCTCGGCTGCATGCAGATGGGCACGACGACCGACGAGACGACGTCCTTCGCCATGCTGGACCGCTACCTGGACGCCGGGGGCACCTTCCTCGACACCGCCGACTGCTACGCCTGGTGGTCGACGCGGGGCAGCAACGGCGGCGAGAGCGAGGAACTGCTCGGCCGCTGGCTGACCCGCACCGGCCGTCGCGAGGAGGTCTTCCTCGCCACCAAGGGCAGCGGCATGGTGCACGACCTCGACGCGATCTGGGGTGATGCCCCCGAACCCGACTGGACGGTGGCCCGCCGCAACTACGACGGCGCGGGCGCCGGGGTGCTCCGCAGTGCCCTCGAGGGCAGTCTGCGCCGGATGCGCACCGATCACGTCGACCTGTACTACGTGCACGTGGACGACCGGGCAACGCCGTTGGAGGAGACGCTGGAGACCCTGCACGCCTTCGTCACGGAGGGGAAGGTCCGGTTCCTCGGCTGGTCGAACGTGCGCACCTGGCGGTTGGAGCGGATCCGGCAGCTCGCCGACCGGCACGGCTGGACGGCGCCGGTCGCCGTCCAGCAGCAGCACTCCTACCTGCGGCGTCGGGCGGGGCTGGAGAACGGCTCGATCGTGGACGACGAGCAGTTGGACTACCTGAGGGCTCACGACGACCTGACCCTGGTGGCCTACTCACCGATCACCAAGGGGATCTACGACTCGGCGGCCAGGCGCGAGGGGCACTGGGCCATGGAGCCCTACCTGGGGCCGGATGCCGACGCCCGCCTGGCGGCGGTGGCCGAGGTGGCCGCGGAGGTCGGCTGCACCCCGAACCAGGCGGTGCTGGCCTGGCTGCTGCACCAGACGTCCCCGCGGGTCGTGCCGCTGATGGGCCCGCGGACCCTGGAGCAGTACCAGGTCGGCATGGCCGCCCTCGACGTCGAGCTGAGTGCCGAGGCGCTCCACCGGCTGGACGCCGCCGGAGCCTGACCCGCCTCTCCCGCCTCACCCGCGTTCCCTTCCTTCCCCCCTCGTCTCCCTCTCACCTCCCCTCCGGCCCCCGCCGCGCCGGGGCGACATCCCCGGCGCGGCGGGGTGGTCCGGGGGGTCGGGCGTTGCCGACGTCGGCGACCTGGACGCCTCCCCGTGCGCGGGGGTGGTCGGGTCCTGGTCCGGTCAAGGACGGGAGGCCGCCGGCCGATGATCCCGGCAGGGACGTGAACGGTGACGTCGGGCGAGAGGGCGGACGGCATGGCTCGGGTGCCTTCGCGCAGGGTTCTTGTGATCATGACGGGGCTCAGCTCCTATCAGATCCCCCTGCTCGAGGGGATCCGCACGGTTCTCCTGGAGCGGGGCTACTCGGTCGTCGTCCACCTGCACGACCTGTCCTCCGCCGAGCTGCCGTGGCAGCTGCGCTGCCTGCTCACCCACGGGAGGCCGGCCGGGGTCATCGCCTCCGGCTGCGTCACCGCCGCGCAGGACGAGCAGGTGCGCCGGCTGGTGACCGAACACGGCATCCCCACCGTCCACCTGGGGAAGGATCTGCCGGGCGAGACGTGCGTCCGCGGGGACAACGTGCAGGGCATGGCCGCACTGATGGCCCACCTACTCGACGAGCACGGTGCCCGCAGGCCGGCGTTCATCCGTGGGACGGCGCACCAGCCCGACCACAGGGACCGGGAGCGGGTGTTCCGTGAGGAGCTGGCCCGACGCGGGCTGCCGGTGGACGAGGAACTGGTCATCGAGGGCGGCCTGCACCAGACCCCCAGGGTCCGTGCCCTCCGCGCCCTGCTCTCCGCGAGACCGGACCTCGACGCGCTGGTCGCCTCGGACGACATCGCCGCCATCTTCGCCGTCGACATCCTCGCCGAGCTCGGATGGCAGGTCCCCCGGGACATCGCGGTGACCGGGTTCGACAACCATCCGAGCGCGACGCTGACCTGGCCGGCGATCACCAGTGTCGACCAGAACCTCGTCCTGCAGGGCACGACGGCGGCCACCGCGCTGCTGTACCTCATGACAGGGGCTGCGCCCGGTGAACACCACTACGTGCCGTGCCGTGTCGTCGTCCGGGGATCGACCAGGCGCCAGGACACCCTGACCACCGACGACGGCCTCGGGGTGGAGAGTGTCGCCAGGCTTGCCCAGCAGCACCTGTCCGAGCAGAACAACCTGATGCGGCTGAGCAGGTCCCTGATCGACTGCCGTACTCCGGAGGACATCCGGGCCACGCTCGCCGACGAGCTCGGTCCGCTCGGCATCCGCCGGTGCTTCCTCGCCCTGCGTCAGGACGCGCTCCACGGTGACCCGGCTGCGGTCGGCGGGGTCGAGGAGGGCCACAGCCCCACCGCGCTGGTGATGGACTACCGCGACCAGGGGTCCCACCCGGTTCCCGGCGCGCCCTTCACCTCCTGCCTGCTGCCGGAGGCCCTCCAGGGTGAGCTCGACACCGGCTTCCTCGTCGTGCAGGCGCTGCACGCGGGCGAGGAGGAGCTGGGGCACCAGCTCCTGGAGGTGCCGCTCGGTACGTCGGCGATCACCGAGACGCTGCGGCTGGACGTCGGCAAGGCGCTCCGGGCCGCCCTGGACACCCGTGAGCTGCGCGACACCGTGCACGAGCTCCGGCGGGAGATGGAGGAGCGCCGCAGGGCGGAGGCCCAGCTCCAGCTCTCCTCGACGGTCATCGACCAGACGGCCGACGGCATCGCGATCGTCGACTCCCGGGCCCGGATCCTCTCCCTCAACCCGGCCTTCGCCGCGATGACCGGGTACCCCGTCGCCGAGCTCACCGGCCGGTCGATCACCCTGCTGCGGCTGCGCCAGGAGGGTGACACGTTCCGCACCGTCCGGGAGGCCCTGCTCGGCCAGGGGCACTGGGAGGGGGAGATGTGGAGCCGGCGAAGGGACGGTGAGCAGTCCCTCGCCCGGGTGAGCGTCTCCGGCGTCGGCACCCCGGGGCAGGAGCCCGACCAGTACGTCGTGGTCTGCAACGACGTCACCGAGCTCCGGCGCAAGGACGAGTTCATCCAGCACCTGGCCTTGCACGACGAGCTGACCGGGCTGCCCAACCGGGCGCTGCTGACCGACCGGCTGACCCAGCGGATCGCCCTGGCCCGGCGGCACGGGGAACCCCTCGGGGTGATCTTCGTGGACCTCGACCGGTTCAAGATGATCAACGGTTCCTATGGTCATGAGGTGGGGAACGAGCTGCTCACCACGATGGCGGTGCGGCTGCGGGACGTGCTGCGGGACTCCGACGCCATCGCCAGGGTGGGTGGGGACGAGTTCGTCGTGGTGCTCACCCGGGCCGGGGGACCGGAGGACTACGCCGCCGTGGCGCAACGGATCATCGCCCAGCTGTCCCGGCCGGTGACGGTGGACGGGCACCAGTTGCGGGTCGGGGCGTCGGTGGGCATCGCCTGCTTCCCCGACGACGGCGGTGAGGCCGTCGCGCTGACCAGGAACGCCGAGGCCGCCCGGCACTCCGCGAAGTCGGCCGGCGGGGGCACCTACTGCTTCTTCCGGCCCGAGATGACGACGCAGGCGCAGTTGCAGCTCCAACTGGAGATGGACCTGCGGGAGGCGGTCGAGAGCGGCGGGCTGGAGCTCTTCTACCAGCCGAAGGTGCTGCTGCCGGGGGGCGACCTGTGCGGTGCCGAGGCGCTGGTCCGCTGGCGCCACCCGGTCCGCGGGATGGTCGGGCCGCTGGAGTTCATCCCGCTCGCCGAGGAGCGGGGCATCATCTGCGATCTGGGCAGCTGGGTCCTCGACGAGGCGTGCCGCCAGTCACGCGCGTGGCGGGACGCCCACGGTCGGACCGTGAAGATCGGGGTGAACGTCTCGGCGGTCCAGGTCCAGCAGTCCGACCTGGTGAAGCAGGTCGTCGCGTCGTGCTACCGGCACGAGGTGGAGTCGGCGGACATCGAGGTCGAGCTGACCGAGTCCAGCATCATGGACAACCTCGACGAGGTGTCCGAGACCTTCTCCGACCTGCGGGGGATCGGGGTCACCGTCGCCGTCGACGACTTCGGGACGGGCCACTCCAGCTTCGCCTACCTGCGCGATCTGCCGGTCGACGTGCTCAAGATCGATCGAGCGTTCATCATGAACGTGGAGAACAAGGTCAAGGACAGGGAGATCCTCAAGACCATCGTCACCCTCGCCCAGGCGCTGTCCCTCGACGTCGTGGCGGAGGGGGTCGAGACCAGGAACCAGGCGGACCTGCTGGCGTCCTTCGGCTGCCGGACGGCGCAGGGCTACCTCTTCGCCCGGCCGCTGCCCGCGGCGGAGTTCGCCGACACCTACCTGGCCAGGGCGGCCTGACTCCCCGACACCCCGGCACCCGCCTCGCGGCCCGACTCCCCGACGCCCGAGGCACCCCGCCTCGCGCTCCGGGGTGTCGGTGGTGCGCGGGATCGTGTGCGCATGACCGCCGATGCCTCTGCCGCTCCCGCCTCAACCCCTCCTGGTCCCGCGCTGCCGCCGGCCCTCCCCCTGCCGGCCCCCTCCGCCGTCCCCGTGGTCGCCGACGAGGACGCCCTCACGGCGTTCGTCGTCGCCGCCAAGGCTGCCACCTACGCGGGGGACGGCGGCCACGTCCTGTCGTACCGGCCGGGCTCCCACGACCTGCAGTACACCGACGGCGCGATGACCTACCACGACTGCTACTTCGGCGGTGAGGACTTCCAGGGCCAGGAGGTCGTCTACGTCGCGGGGGAGCCGGTGTGGTCGATGTGCTACTACGGCTACCTGCTGGCCCCGGACGAGCTGGACGCCGCGACCGCGGGGCGGGTGATCAAGAAGTCGTTGACGGCCCTCTACGCCGAGGGCAGGTTCCTGGGCGGGTGGAACCACCGCGCCCTCGGCTACGACTACGAGGACGTCAACCGCGGCGGGTTCGGCCGGTTCACCGGGTACGAGCGGATCGGGCGTGACGGCAGGGTGCTCTACGAGCTGCACTACGTCGGCGGCCGGGTGCGCTGACGGGCACGGTGACCGGGTGCGCTGACCAGGTGAGCTGGTGGGGTACGGCGGTCGGGTGCGCTGACGGGGTGCGGTGGCCGGTCAGGCGGTCACCCGCAGCTCGCGCCGGAGCCGCAGGTACTCCTCGGCCTGCACGGCCGGGACCGGCTTGGAGAACCAGAACCCCTGCCCGTACCGGCAGCCGAGGTCGAGGAGGTACTCCTGCTGGGAGGCGGACTCGATCCCCTCGGCGATGAGATCGAGGCCGAGGTTCGTGCCCATCATGACGATGGTCCGCACCAGCTCCTCGCTCTTCGGGTCGTCGCCCATCCGCCACACGAACGAGCGGTCGATCTTCAGGGCGTCGATCGGCAGCCGGTGCAGGGCCTCCAGGGAGGAGTACCCGGTCCCGAAGTCGTCCATGTGCACCCGGATGCCCAGAGCGTGGATCTCGGCGAGCATCGCGCAGGCGAGGTCCGCGTCGTCCATGATCACGCCTTCGGTGATCTCCAGGACGAGGCAGGAGGGGTCGAGCCCGGTCGTCGCCAGGCAGGTGCTGACGGTCTCGGTCAGGTTGCCGTGCCAGAACTGGCGGTTGGACACGTTGACGCAGATCTGCGTCTCGGGGTCGACGACGCCGGCCACCTGCCAGGCGCGCAGCTCCTGGCAGGCCTGGTTGAGCACCCAGGTGTCGATCCGGCGGATCAGGCCGGTCTCCTCGGCGACGGGCAGGAAGTCCGCAGGCGGCACGAGCCCCCGCTCCGGATGCTGCCACCGGACGAGGGCCTCGAAGCCGGCCGGCTCGTCCGTCGCCAGGTGGACGATCGGCTGGTGGTGCACCTCGAGCTCGCCGGAGTCGAGAGCCCGCCGCAGGTCGGCCTCCACGTGCAGCCGGCCGACCACCCTCGTGTGCATGGACCGGTCGAAGACGGCGTTGGACCCGCGGTCCATCGACTTGGCCCAGTACATCGCCGTGTCCGCGTCCCGGAGCACGTCCTCGGCCAGCCGGTCGCCGTCCGCGCCGACCGTGATCCCGATGGTCGCCTTGACCACGACCTCGTGGCCGTTGACGATGTACGGCTCCTCCAGGACCCGGTGCAGCCGGTTGGCGACGGTGAGGTGGTCCTCCGCGCCCGCCAGCTCCTCCACGAGCAGCGCGAACTCGTCGCCGCCGAACCTGGCCGCCGTGTCCGTCGCCCGCAGGTCGGACGTGATCCGCCCGGCGACCTCCTTGAGCAGCTCGTCCCCTGCCGCGTGGCCGAGGCTGTCGTTGACGACCTTGAACCCGTCCAGGTCGAGGAGGAGGACGGCGAACCGTCGTTCCTGGTGGCGTTCGGCCCGGTGGATCGCCTGCCGGAGCCGGTCGAGCAGGAGTGCCCGGTTCGGCAGCCCGGTGAGCTCGTCGTAGAGCGCCGCGTACCGCAGCCGCTCCTCGCGTTCCCGGAGCGAGGCGAGCACCGACTGGTGGTTGAGGGCGCCGGTGAGCAGGGCAGCCCACTGGCTGAAGGTGTCCCTGCTGCTCGCCACCCAGTTCCCGGTCGAGGTCACGGCGGCGAGCAGGCCACGGTCCACGCCGCTCTGCCGCAGCGGGGTGACGACGACCATGCCTCCCGGGGTCTCGTCGGCGATACTCACGAGATCCTGCGGCGGGAAGTCCTGGACGGCGACCCGCCACTCGTTCCTCGGCTCGTTCCGCGCCACCCGGTCGAAGTGACCGACCAGGTCGAGGCTCCTGCCGACGTCCTCGCCCCACCACAGCCCGAGGCAGCCGGCCTCAGCCTCGGTGTCCTCCAGCCAGGCCAGGGTCCTGGGATCCTCCTCGTGGCTGCGCAGGAGGTCGAGACTGACCCGGTACAGCTGTCCGAACGCGGTCTCGAAGCGCTCGTTGTCGTGGTGGCGGGCGTTGGCCTGGGCCTGGGCGACGGTGAGCAGGATCTCCTGGACGCAGGTCTCCACGTTCCGCGTGGCGACGAGCTCCGCCCGCAGGTCGTCCCCGGAGCCGTTCCCGTCCCGCCGGGCGAGGACGTGCCGGCCGTAGGCGCGCACGCAGCGGGTGATCTCGTGCAGGTACTCCGGCCGGTTCCGGACCCGGTACACCCTGGTGAGCCAGTCCCGCAGCTCGGTGAGGTCCGGCAGGGGCGAGCCCCGCTCGGCGGCCTCGATCGCGTCGGCGAGGGTGTCCGCGATCCGCGGCAGCCCCGAGACGTCGGCCCCGGGACCGTCGACGATCACCATCTCCCGGAGGGCGGTGCCGAGCAGCTCCCGGGAGGTCACCGTGTCCCGGTCCGGGACCTCGTCGGTGAGGGCGGCCGAGCAGCCGCAGGACTCCCGGGTGACCAGGGTGGTCGGCAGGTAGTGGTGGGTCGCCGGGGTCTCGCCGCTGGTGATCATTCGGATGAGCAGCCCGGCCGCGGTCGCACCGACCTCCTCGATGTGCTGGCGGACCGTGGACAGCCTCGGGTCCTGGAACGCGGCCGCGGCGATGTCGTCGAAGCCCACCACGGCCTGCGCCTCGGGCACCCGGTGGCCCGCCGCCGCGAGCGCCTGCATGAGTCCGACCGCGTTGAGGTCGTTGCCCGTGAGCACCGCCGTGGACGGCAGCCCCGCCGCCAGCATGGCCCGGGCGGCCCGCTCGCCGCCCGCCCGCTGGTTGTCCCCGGTGTCGTAGAGCAGTTCCGGGTCGCACGCGATGCCGCTGGCCGTCAATTCGTCCCGGTAGGCCTCGTAGCGCTCCCGGATGTCCTTCTGGCGGAGGTTCCCGGCGAAGGCGATCCGCTGGTGCCCGTGCTCCAGGAGATGCCGCACCGCCTGGCGGGCACCGCTCCGGTTGTCCGGCAGCACCCGCGGACAGCCGGGGGACGGTGCGTCCTCGCTGATGAGGACCACCTGCTTGCCGGAGGCCCGGAGCGCGGCGAGGTAGTCGTGGTCGACGGCGTTGAGGATGACCACGAACCCGTCCACCTGGTTCCAGGCGATCTCGTGCCGGTGGTCCGGGGCAATGGGGATGTCGACCGCCGTCGTCCCCGAGTCCAGGGTCTGCACGGCGATGACCCTGGCCCCGGCTGCCGTCGCTTCGCGGTGGATGCCCGAGACGAGAGTGCTGAAATAGACCCCGCTCAGGGACATGGACAGGATCCCGATGGTCGGCCGAGTACCCACGCACCAGCTCCTCGAAGCCGGACCGCGGGGCTTCGCCCGGGTCTGTTTGAACCGGTCCCATGGAGGCATCGACCGGATCCGGCCCACCTTGAGCCCCGGCGACGTCCCGATCGGGGTGGTGCCCGTGGCCGGCGACCCGTAAGGTCTCCGACGTGCACGTGACGAGGTTCTCCTTCTGGTGGTCCGCCGGGTAGGCGGACTCCTCGCACGCGTCCCAGTGCAACGGCCGCCTCGACCGAGGCGGCCGTCGTCGTGTGTGCCGAGCTCCCGGTCGGGGCCTGACCCCAGGAGCGTCCGATGTCAGACATCACCCCCTCCGGACCGGGACGTCCCGGTCCTGGCCGGCACCTCCCCGTGCCCTCCGGCGCGCCGTTCGCCGATCCCCCCGGCGAGCCGTTCGCCGATCCCCCCGGCGGGCTGCTCGCCGAGCTCGTCGCCGCGGCGGAACCGCCGCCGTTCGCCGTCCTGCGCCGCTCCGGCGGACCGGGGGTCGAGGTGCTCGTCGGCGAGGTGCTGGAGGTCGACCGGCTCGCGGACGTCCCGCTGCCGGCACAGCCCGCCCGGCCGGGGGCCGGCCTGCCGGTGCTCGCCCTGGTGCCGTTCCGGCAGGTCGTCGAGCGGGGGTACGCCAGGGTCGACGACGGCACCCCGCTGCGCTGCCTCGTCGTCGGCCGACGCTCCGTGATCGGCGTCGGCGAGGCCGTCGCGGCCCTGCCCGACGAGGAGGTGTCGCTCGACGACGCGCGGTTCGACCTCACCGACGACGCCTACGCGGAGATCGTCAAGCGGGTCGTCAGCGAGGAGATCGGCCGAGGGGAGGGAGCGAACTTCGTCGTCCGCAGGGATCTCCTGGCCCGCCTCTCCGGCCGGACCGGTCCCGTCGCGCGGAGCGCGCTGGCCCTGCTGCGCCGCCTGCTCCTCGGCGAGCCCGGCGCCTACTGGACCTTCGTCGTGCACACCCCCGGGCTGACCATGGTGGGGGCGACCCCGGAACGGCACGTCAGCGTGGCCGGTGGCGAGGTCGTCATGAACCCGATCAGCGGCACCTACCGGTATCCCGGGGGCGGGCCGACCCGAGCGGACCTGATGCGCTTCCTCGTCGACCCCAAGGAGGTCGAGGAGCTGTACATGGTCGTGGACGAGGAGCTCAAGATGATGAGCGACGTCTGTGACCGGGGTGGCCGGGTCACCGGGCCGTACCTCAAGGAGATGAGCCGACTCGCCCACACCGAGTACCTGCTCACCGGGCGGTCCTCCGCCGACGTCAGGGACGTGCTCAGGGCGACGATGTTCGCCGCGACCGTGACCGGGTCGCCCGTCGAGAACGCCTGCTCGGTGATCGCGCGCTACGAGGGCTCCGGGCGCGGGTACTACGGGGGGACAGCTGCCCTCCTCGACCGGGACGAGACGGGCGAGGTGACCCTCGACGCGCCGATCCTCATCCGCACCGCCTACCTCGACCCGGACGGCGCGGTCCGGCTGCCGGTCGGCGCCACCCTGGTGCGCCACTCGGTCCCGGACCACGAGGTCGCGGAGACCCACGCCAAGGTCGCCGGGGTGCTGGCGGCCTTCGGTGACGTGGCCGCGGCACCGGGTGCTCCGCCCCTCCGTCCGCCGTCCACCGGCCGTGGGGCCTCCCGCCCGTCTGCTCCCGGAACGCGGCTCGGCTCGCTGCCCGGCGTCGCCGGGGCGCTGGCGCACCGGAACCGCACCCTGTCCCGGTTCTGGCTGGAGCCGCAGCGGGACCGCCCGGTTCCCGAGCTGGTCGGTCGCCGGGTGCTCGTCGTCGACGCCGAGGACGCCTGGACGACCATGCTGGCCCACATGCTGCGGCGGCTCGGCATGGTGGTCACCGTCCGCCGCTGGGACAGCCTGACCCCGGTGACCCCGGTGACCCCGGTGACCCCGGTGACCCCGGTGACCCCGGTGACCCCGGTGACCCTGCAGCCCGCGACGACCCGCACCGCCGACCTCGACGGGTGCGACCTCCTCGTCGTCGGGCCCGGCCCCGGTGATCCGCGGGACCGCCACGACCCGCGGATGGCGACCCTGCGCCGGCTGGTCGAGGACCGGCTGGCGACCGGGAGTCCGCTGCTCGCGGTGTGCCTGAGCCACCAGGTGCTGTGCGACGTCCTCGGGCTGGCCGTCCGTCCGCTGCCGAGGCCCTACCAGGGCACCCAGCGCCGGGTCCGGGTGTTCGACCGGGACGTCGTGGTCGGCTTCTACAACACCTTCTCCGCCTGGGCCGGTCCAGGACGGGCCGCGGGGCCGGGGCGCGACGCCGGTCCGGGGGGATCCGCTGCTCCCGTCGACGTCGACGTAGACGCCGACGCCGTCGCCGGTGTCACGGTGTGGGCGGACCAGGACTCGGGGGAGGTGTTCGCGCTCCGCGGGCGCCGTGTCGCCTCGACCCAGTTCCACCTGGAGTCCGTGCTGTCGAAGGACGGGATGGACCTGCTGGTGGAGCTGGTCGGCGGCCTCGTCGGTCCGGAACGGGAGCAGGGGTCCGGCGCGGATCCCTCGGCGTCCTGACGGTCGCTCGGCCGCGGGACGGGGTGTGTCGGGCGTGTCGGCCGGCACCCCCCGCCCCGGCTCATCCTGGCGATGATCGGCGGGGTCGTCCTCCTCGGTGCCCTCACCTACCGGGTCTTCGAGGGCGGCAGGATCGGCGACGGGGTGTGGTGGGCCTTCGTCACCGGGACGACGGTCGGGTACGGGGACATTAGCCCCAGGGGTGGCTGGGAGCGGCTCATCGCCGTCCTGATCATGCTGTCGGCGATCCTCTTCACCCAACTGCTCACCGCACACGTGACGAACCGACTGGTCCGCGACGACAACGTGTTCACCCACGAGGAGCAGGAGGAGATCAAGAGCCTCATGCGGGAGGCGATCGGCGTGCTTCGCGATGTCCGGGACAACATGTTCACCCACGCAGAGCAGATCGAGGTGATGGAGGAGCTGGACCAGATCCGGGCCTCGGTGGGGCGGATCGGCGCCGTCGAGGAGGCGCTGACCCGGGTGGAGGCGCGGCTGGCAGGCGACGTCACGGTGCCGGTGAGCCCGGGAGGGGAGAAGTCGGGGGCGTGACCGCTCTCTCCGGGACCCCTGCGGACACCGGGACCTGAGCTCGACGACCGGTCCGTCCGTCGAGAGTGCTGACCACCGGCCGCGTCGGAGCCGGGCCTTCCAGAACCGGCCCGACAACACCCATTAGTCGCTGTCGGTTCCGTCCCAGAGCGGCGGCTGCTCCCAGAGCTCGGGCAGGGCGGGACGGAACGGAGCCGTCAGCGGTGCCCACACCTCGGCCCGCGCCTCCGCGGGCATGGTCAGCGCGGTGAGGAGCTCACGGCCCAACTGCTCGGCGTCCCCCGCGACGACCTCGGGGAGGCTGACCGCCCTGCCCGCGCGCAGGATCCGCCGGTCCCGCGGCGGGGAGCACGGGCCCAGCGTCCGGTACCCGTCGAGCCGGACCATGAGCTCCCGGTACTCGCTGGAGTCGCGGACCATGGTGAAGCGGCCTGCGGCCTCGGTGAGGGCGGAGTCGTCCGCGGAGTCGAGCAGTTCCCGGACGGCGTCCACGGCGGCCGGGGGGGCGATCCACTCCGGCTCGGGGGCCTGGCCGCCGTTCACCGCCCACTCCCACGGCCCCTGGCAGCGCACCCGCACCGGTGCGGGGAGCAGGTCGGCCACCGTCGAGGTCGCGAGCAGCGCCAGCAGGCCCTGCCGGCAGAGTGCCCGCACCGCGGCGCGGGCGGCCTGACCTCCCGAGGGGAGGACCCCGGTCGGGTAGGGCATCCGCAGCTGCCACCAGCTGCGCTCCTCCTCCGGGCGCTCCTCGAGCAGGACCAGCAGCTCCTCCCCGGCCCGCACGGCCTCCGCGAGCTGCCCGGAGCGACCGGACCGGGCGGCGGCCTGCTCCGCCACGGCGAGTGCCTCCCCCGGGGGCCAGCCGACGTGGGCCGCGCACACCGTGCGGTGCGGGAACTCCAGCGCCCCCCGGGCGTCCATCCAGAGCACCTGCTGCCCCCTCGCGACGACGAGGGCGTGCAGCGGGCCGAAGGGCTGGGCGGGGTCGAGGGTGACCGGTTCGGTCTCCGGGTCGGGGGCGAGCCACCCGGCGGGGATGTCGGGCACCGGGTGACCGCTGAGGTCGGCGCGGAAGGTGATCAGGCTCGTCCCGGCGAGCACCTCCCGGACCCAGGTCGCGACCAGGGTCCGCGGCTCGTCCGGCTCGTCCGGCTCGATCGGGTCGATCGGGTCGATCGGCTCGTCCGGCTCGTCCGGCTCGCCCGGCTCGATCGGGTCGCCCGGCTCGACCGGCTCACCCGTGACGCCGTCCGTCATGACGCCGAGCCTCCTCCGGTCGACCGGTGTCCCGGCCGGCTCCGACCCCCGGCTGTGGACGGTGCGGCGTTCCGCCCGGTTGTGGAGGAACGGCACTGGGCGGTGTGGCCCCGGACGCTCATCCCTTGGGGAGGTCAGGACCTGACACCGGTCCCGACCGCTCGTCGATGCGGCTGGCGCCGATGCCGAGCGAGGCCACCACATCGGCCAGTTCGGCCCTGACCACCTCGGCCGGCACGTCGTCGCAACTGGCGCGGGCCAGTTCGAGGACGGCGCCCCGGTCCTCGACCTCGTCCACCGACAGCGAGAGGTCGTTGATCCGGGCCTCGCGGTGCACCACGGTGACCCTGCTCGTGGCGGAGAACCCCATCGCCCGGAGGATCCCGTGGATCGCGTCCCGGTCGGCTACCTCGGTCTCGATCCGTCCGGACGCCGCTCCAGGGAAGGAGCGGCCTGCCTCGACCGGTCGTTCCAGGCTGAGGACGGTGCGGCGGCCGATGGTGCGCAACCGGACCAGGGGCAGGTCGGCCTCGCGCGCGCCGTGGGGCCACGAGTCCGGAGCGTAGAACTGGTCGTCGTGGCGGACCGGAGAGGTCAGTTCGATCCCCCGCGTGCGCAGGGCGACGAGCAGACTGTCGGCGTCGGGCACGAGGTACCTGGCCTCCACGTACCTGACCCCGACGTCGCGCATGACCCCGGCGCTCATCGACGCCTCCGTGCCGTCACTGATAGGTGACCGAAGCCTGACACACAGTAATCAACCACGGAAGTCGCCGCGCCGGACCGGGCGTCGTGGGGCCGTCAGGCCGCGTCAGCTCCCGTCCGCAGACATGCCGTGCGGCAAGCCGTCCGGGGACATGCCGTGCCGGCCAACCGCCGTGCCGGCCGGCTCGCCGGGCAGTGGCCGTGCGGGTCACCGTGCAGGTCAGGCGTGCGGGTCAGCCGCCGTGCGGGGCCATACGGGCCTTGTGCGCCGCCTTCTTCGCCGTCTTGCGGACCGAGACCCGGGGATGACCGGTGCCGATGGCGTCGAGGACGGTGAGCAGTTGGGGATGGTCCAGCGTCCACACCGACGCGAGCTCGAGCGCCCCCTCGGCGACCGACCATCCCTCGTCCATGAGGTCGTCGGTGTCCACCGGCCGCTCGACGTCCTCGAGGAGGGCGGCGAGGGACTCGACGGCCAGCCAGCACCTGTCCTCCGCGGTCAGCCCGGCGTCGTCCAGCTCCCCGAGCCGGGCGAAGAGCACCCGGACGTGCCTCCCGAGCAGCGGGTCGTCGAGCCACGGTCGGCAGGCCTCCGCCGTGACCTCGGTGAGCTCGTCGTCGAGGACGCTCATCGCCGCGATGCGGATCATGGCCGAGCCCTCGCGGGCCGCGTGCAGGAGGGCGTCCGCCGCCTCGCGCCGGCCCCGTGCCTCGATCCACTCGGCGCGGGCTGCCTCGGCGTCGTCGACCGGCAGCGCCTCGGTCCTGAGCAACAGCTCCTCGGCGTCCAGCCCGACGACGTCGCCGAGCGCGGGGGCGTTCAGCCCGATGGTCTCCAGTTGGACGTGCATGCCCCAGGTGCCCAGCGGGGTGAGGGTGATGGTGTCGTCGTCGTGCAGGGCGACCGCGCCCAGGTCGACGAGCCGGTCCAGGCGCTGCCGCATCCGACGGCCCTCGATGCGCCGGAGCATCCGCTCCGTCTCCGGGTCGAGGGAGGACTCGCCGAGCACGTCCTCCTCCGCGTGGAGCATCTCGTCGAGGAGTTCCCCCAGGGTGTGCTCCTCGCCGACGTAGGAACTCATGAGCGCGTGGACGACCGCGGCGGCGGGCCGGTCGTCGGTGATCGGGTAACGGCGTGAGTCACCGGCTCCCATGCTCATCTCGAGGGCGGCCGCGAACAGCTCGGTCCACAGGCGGAGGTCCTCGTCGTCGTCCCCGGCACGGGAGGCGTCCCAGGCCGGGCCGCGGACAGCCGAGCGATCCTCGATCTCGATCCACCCGCCGAACCGCGCCAGGGTCCAGAGCCGGTGCAGGGCGTCGATGTCCTTCGAGCCGCGTACCGGGGGTTCCGGCAGCGGGGGGAGGTCGGCGTCCGACACCGCGGCGCCGGGACCGAGGTCGTCGCGCCACGGCTGGTTCGCCCAGTCGGGGACGGGCCGGACACCGAGCTTCGCGCACACCGCCCTGGCGTCGGCGAGCTTCAGCACCTCGGCGGTGGTCACCGGCCGGCGCTCACCCAGCCAGGTGGTGAGGATCTGCAGCCGCTGCCACACCGGGCACTCGCGGGCGGCCGCGGCGAGCTGCGGGACCGGCGCCAACCGCACCACCGGCAGCTGGGGGAAGCCGTCTCCGGTGCCGTCCAGCTCGTCGTCGAGGCTGCCGGGGACGTGGGCGTTGAACCCCCCGAACGGGACCACCGTCGACTGCTCGTCGACCATCCGCTCGATGGCGGGATCGGTCGCCGCCCTGCGCTCTTCGATCGGGAGGGCGTTGAACCGGTCCATGGCGACCTGGACGGCCTCCGGGTCGGACAGGTCGATGTCGCCCACGGCCGACATCACCGCCTTCGCCAGTCCGAACCGGGCCGGATCCGTGACCGCCGTCGAGAACTGGTCCTCGACGTCGTCGAGCTCCTGCAGCAGGGCCGAGACCGGGGCGCTCCCCCGGTGCAGCAGCCCCTCGCTCCGGGCGAAGCCGAGGAAGGCCCGCATGGTCGGGATCACCGCCGCGTACCACTGGTCGTCCGCGGTGACCTTGGCCGGGATGAGGTCGAGGAGGACCTCGGTGAGATCACCGGCACGCCACCGGCCTTCCTGGGCGTCGCCGAGGTAGTCGCGCTTGAAGTCGACGAGGGTCTCGACGACGTCCGGCTCGATGCCGTCGCGTCCTTCGGCCCACTGGACGAACCGGTCGATGAGGCGGGATGCCATGGCTGCATTCAACCGGACCGACGGCACGGGCCCAAGGCCGGTCGGATCGGGGGGTCGGATCGGGCGGTCGGATCGGGAAGGAAGGGGACCACGCCGGGGTGGGGCGGGGGGACTCACGGGTCGGTGCGGAGCCGGGGGCAGGCGATGGTGCGGCTCCCGCCCTGCAAAAGCACGATTTGGCGACAGATTGCCGGATCCGGGTTGCATCGGGAGGGGTGAGGCGGAAGTCTCGCGAGTGCGGCCCGGTCGGTCGCGTTTCCGTTCCTGATCAGTACGTCTCTCGGCGGTCGACACCGGGTCGCTGTCGAAGCACCCTTGAACCATGCCTGTCTGACCCCGCTGTCCACTCCCTCGCCGTTCCCTCGATGCGACACCAGTTACGCGGCATTCCTCCCACTTCCTCCTGTCACGGTGGCTTCCATATGAACGACATGACGTCGGGTCGTCAGGACCCAGCTCTCGCACCCGCCGACCAGCGCTCCACCGCCCATACCGCGGCTCCGACCCGGACGGTGGACGATCCCAAGACCGGGGACAGGGCCGCCGGCGCGTACCCGGACCAGGGGTACACCGACAGCCAGTACCCCCCGCCGGAGTACACGTCCGGGTCCTATCCGCTGGTGTCGAGCCTCGGCGTCGGCTCCTTCGAGGTGGCCATGCGTGGCTATCACCGCCGCCAGGTCGACCGTTTCGTCGCGGATGCCCAGGCGGTGACCCAGGACCTGGAGGCCCGGCTGGTGCAACTGTCCGCCGAGCTGGAGTGGGTACGCGGGCAGCTGGCCGACACTCAGGAGGAACTGGACCGGGCCAGGGACGCCGCCGCCGTCAAGCCGGTCCACACCCAGCTCACCGACCGGATGGCGCAGATCCTCGGCCTCGCCCACGAGGAGGCCGACCAGAAGCTCACCGCGGCCGAGGAGCATGCGAGGCGGATCGTCGACGAGGCGAGAGCCGAGGCGGAGGACCTCCGCGCGGCCGCGCGGTCGGAGGCCGA
>JAAYAH010000151.1 GCA_012719445.1 Actinomycetales bacterium
CGATCAAGAACCAGTCCTACAACGGGAACGTCGCACCCGGCGCCACCGTGTCCACCGGCATGCAGATCGCCTGGACCTCGGACGACGGCCCGGCGACCAACCTCACCCTGAACGGATCGTCGTGCGGAAGCACGCCGACCTCCACGTCGAGCAGCACCCGGTCGACCAGCACCACGACCACCACCCGGTCGACCAGCACCACCCCCTCCGGTTCCACGCCGCTGGCGATCAACGGTCAGCTCTCGGTGAGCGGCACCAACCTGGTCAACCAGTACGGCAAGCCGATTCAGCTGCGCGGGATGAGCACGCACGGCCTGCAGTGGTTCTACAACTGCTACAGCAGCGGGGCCTCGCTGGACGTGCTGGCCAACGAGTGGAAGGCCGATCTCCTGCGCATCGCGATGTACGTGCAGGAGGACGGCTACGAGACCAACCCCTCGCTGTTCACGAGCCGGGTCAACAGCCTGGTCGATGCGGCGGAGTCCCGGGGCATGTACGCCATCGTCGACTTCCACACGCTGACCCCGGGCGACCCGACCTACAACCTCGCGAACGCGAAGACGTTCTTCCAGAACGTGGCCACCCGAAACGCGTCGAAGAAGAACGTGATCTACGAGATCACCAACGAGCCGAACGGTGTGAGTTGGTCCACGATCCGGGCGTATGCCAATGAGGTGATCCCGGTGATCCGCGCGGCAGATCCCGATGCCGTCATCATCGTGGGCACTCCGGGTTGGTCGTCGCTGGGTGTCTCCGGCAACGGTCCCGCGTCGGACGTCATCAACAACAAGCTGTCGTTCCCGAACGTGATGTACGCGTTCCACTTCTACGCAGCGTCGCACGGTGACAACTACCGTTCGGTTCTCCAGCAGACGGCCTCGCAGCTGCCCATGTTCGTCACGGAGTTCGGGACCGTCACCTACACCGGCGGCGGCACCGTCGACCTGTCGAGCTCCGCGACCTGGCTCAACCTGCTCGACTCGTTGAAGATCGGATACGCCAACTGGACGTATTCGGACGCTGACGAGAGCAGTGCCGCCTTCACCTCGGGCACCTGCTCCAGCGGCAGTTTCTCCGGCACCTCCAACCTGAGTCAGTCGGGTGCGTTCATGCGCAGCCGGATCATGACGTCGGACAACTTCCCCACCAGTTGATCCGTCTGATGACCAGCTGACCGGCCCGAGGGCCGTTCAGGACTGGAGCCCACGGCAGGAGGCCTCGCCCGGAATCCGGGCGAGGCCTCCTGCCGTCGCGTCGGGTCACGGCAGAGACCTGCTCCATGGTGAGCGGGGCGCCTCCCCGGTGGGATTCTCAGCACCCTCGACCAACTGATCCGGGTCGTGCGTCGTCGACGACCACACCCGTCGGGCGGTCACGTCCCCAGCGGGCGTGCCGTGACGATCCCGCCCCCACGAGCCCGGGCCCGACGGCTGGTGACGCCGGCGCGGCCGGTCAGGCCGCGGTAGGTGAGCCGCCGCATGAGCACCTCGAAGGGCCCGCGCAGGCCCAGACGGGACAGGGCCGCCATTCCGACCGCGATCACGCCCCACACCGCGATCGCGACCACCGCGTCGCCCGCGGTGCCCAGGTGCCGTCCGAGGCCGAGCCCGAACTCCGTGACGAGCGGGAAGAACAGCAGCGACTGGCACAGGTACGCGGTCATGGACCGTTCTCCGACCGCGGCCAGCACCCCGGGGAGACCGGTGCGGCCCCGGCTCTCCCAGCGCGCGGCCAGCAGCGCGAACCCGCACACGTACCCGACCCCGGCCACGGCGCCCGCCTGCATCTCGAAGGCACGAAGGGCGGTGTCACCCATCCCGTCCAGCCGGAGAACCTCCAGCGCCTGCAGGGCAGCCGGTACCGAGACCGCCACGTTCACCGCCATGCAGGTCCAGAAGACGCGGCGGAGCCCCGGCAGGTGGTCCTGCGGGCGGGTGAGCCACCCGGCGCGGAACATCCAGAAGCCCGTGATGACGAGTGGGAGGAACACGAGGAACACCAGGGAGGCGAGCTGCAGGACCACCGAGACGGTGAGCCCCTCCACCATGAACCCGACGTAGGAGGGAGCGCCCCGCTCCGCTGTGGGGTCCTCGGCGGAGGCGAGGAGCACCACGAAGTAGGCGAGACTCCCCAGTACGACGGAGACCCAGAACCAGCGGCGCAGCACCCGGTCGCTCCGGTTCACCAGCATCAGCGCGACCAGTGCCGTGGCCCCGTACGGCGCGAGAATGTCGCCCGGCCACAGGAGCGTCGCGTGGACCAGGCCGATCAGGATCAACCACCGCGACCGTCGACGCAGGACCCGGCGGATCCCCTTGAGGTCGATCCCCCGGGCGGCCATCCGTGACGCCATCACCGCGAGCCCGAACCCGAACAGGACGGCGAACATCGGCCTCGACCGGTCGACCACGAACATGGCCTCGACCGCTGCGACGACCCGATCGAGGCCCGAGGCGGCCGACTCGTCGATCTCGTTCCCGACATGCCAGGACGGGATGTTCGCGACCGCGATGAACACCAGGAGCAGCCCGCGGGCGATGTCGGGAGCGAGCGACCGTTCACCACGGCTGACCGGCGCCGGTGCCGCGGGTCCGGTCGCGCCATCCTGAACCTGTCGTTGCGGTGAGTCGATCGCCACGCCGGTCCTGGCACCGGATGCACCGCCCGCGTCGGGTTCCGGGGTCACCGCACCGGTCGGTGAGGTGGCCACAGCGGGGATCGGCACCGCCGATCGGTTCGGGTGTGTCATGGTCCGCGGAGCACCGGCCGAGGGGGTCGGGAGGCTCCTCGCTCCCTTCACCTCGGTCTGGTCCCGTTCCCAGCACGGCGGGACACCGACGACGGTACGGGGCGGGACAGCCGGGCGGCATGAGGTCACCGGGCCATGTCGGGGCCGGGACAGTCCCCGTCCCGGCCGGGGGACAGCACCACACACCTCGGTGAGGACAGCCCTCCATGGCATGGTGCTCGCGCTGCAACGCCGGTAGCGCCGGTGAGTTGCTCCGTGGTAACGACTCGACGTGCCCGACTCCTCCGGTTGTGTCGAGGACCTTGTCTCCGGATCACTCGCCGCGCCGCCGGTACAGCTCCGCGGGCTTGCCGCGTCGTCCGACGCCCATGCGTCCCGTGTCCTCCAGGAGCCCGCGCATCATGCGTCGGAAACTGTCCGGCTGCAGGCGGTGACCCGCCACCGCCTCGTGGACGAGCCGTAGCTCCCGCAGGGTGAACGAGCCGTCCGGCTCGGCCGTGTCGACCAGACCGAACGGGTCTGGGGCGCCGCCGTATCGGTCGCGTATGGCTCCGACCGCGAACCCGATGATGGCTCCGTGGTCGAAGGGCAGGTCGGGTACCCCCGCGACCGGGACGAGCCGCTGGCCGGTCCGCACCGGGACGCGGTCCGCTCTCACGACGTCGAGGTGCGCCACCGAGAGCACCCAGCCGCGGTCGTCCCGGCCGGGGTCGTCGAAGACGTGCAATTGCTCGGGACGCAGGCCTTCGACCCCGGCCTTGTCCCGCAGCGAGCGCGCGACCGCGTCGGCGAGGGTCTCCCCGGGGTGCAGGAACGTGCCGGGCAGCCGCCATCCGGTCGAGGGCTCCGCCTCCGGGGCCTGGACGAGCAGGACGCACAGCTCCCGGTGCTCGACGGTGAGGACCGCGGTGTCCACCGCGACGGAGGGCCGCGGGTAGTCGTCGAGAGACATCCCTGCCGCGTCGACGTACCTCACGCCATATCTCCGACCGACTCGTACTCGGCGCCGCGTCGACGGTAGTCCAGCGGCGCACCGAACAGGCGTCGGAGTTCGGCCACGACTCGTTCCTCCCGTGCCTGGAACCCCGGTTCGTCGACCAGCACCCACGGCAGCACCGCGCTCTCGCAGAGATCGATCCAGAACTCGTCGGCCGACTCGCGACGGTCGCCGCCGTAGCGCAGGGGATCGGGCGCGAACGGCACGGCGTCCTGGCCGAGGATCACGTACAGGTCGCTGGCGTTGTCGGCGGCATCGGCCCACAGGGCGGTCGGGACATCGGGCTCGCCGAACTCCGCCCCCTTGAGCAGCCAGTACCCGACGGTGGAGAACAGGTCGGTGTCCTGGGCGATGAACGGCCGGCGCCGGCGTGCGGCGATCGCCTCCGCGGCCTGTTGCTGGGCGAGTTGGCCCTGCCAGATCGTGTGCATCTTCTCCGCGGTCACCTCGGGGCCGACGGCGCTGAGCTCCAGGTAGGGGCGCGCCCACTCCGGCTGTGCGATGGCGAGTCCGCGGTCTTCCAGCCGACGGGTCGTCGTGGTCTTGCCCACCGACTCGGCGCCGAAGAGCGTCACGCGCTTGCGCAGGTACGGCTGGAACTCGGTGAGCACGTCCGCGAAGTGCTCGATCGGCGCCTCCCGGATGCGCGTCGCCTTGGCCGGGTTCGCGAGTCGACCAGGGTCGTAGGGGAGGAACCGGCCACCGATCGCGGCTGCGAGTTCGACGCCGTACGGTTCGGACGCGACCACGAGGTCCCCCTCGGAGGCCCCGAGGCCGAGGAGGAGTCGGCGCCACATCGCCCAGAAGTCGGGGGCGTCCGCCGGCTCCTGAGGCAGTTCCTCGTGGATGCGGTGCACCCGCACGGTGCCGCACAGTTCGGGTCGTGCTGCCATCGCGCGTAGTGCCGCGTGACGCTCGTCGGGCAGAGGTTCGCTCGGCTGCGTGCACAGCACGAGGTGAGCCTCGTGTGCTGCCCGGGTCGCGAACCGGACGAGATCCTCGTGCCCCGTGGTCGGCGGCAACGCCGTGACGAGAACCCACGCGCGGTCGTTCCTCGGGTGCCGGCCCTCCGCGATGTCGCTCATCGAGTGCTCCGTCGCCAGACGCGGAAGCCGAGCACGGCGGTGACGAGGAAGACGACGTACTGCAGTCCTGCAACGACCAGCCCGGCCATGCTGTACGTCCAGATCGCGACGAGATTGACGGCGATCCAGACCAACCATGTCTCGATGCGCTTGTTGTCCAGCAGGAACTGCGCGAGCAGTGAGCCGGCCAGAATCGCGGAGTCCGCCAATGCCAGACGCCCGCCCAGGACGTCCACCAGCCAGTTGGCCCCCAGATAGGCGACGACCGTGACGGCGAGGTAGACAGGGATCCATCGCCACTGACTGACCAGCCAGGTCACGGGCCGTGTCTGGGCATCGCGTCGCCAGCGGACCCAGCCATAGGCGAGCTGGGGCGTGAGGTAGAGGTTGAGCAGCGCCGATGCCAGCAGCTCATGCTGCAGGAACAGCACCGCGTAGGCAGCAGTGCTCATGGCGCCCATGACGTAGTTCGCCCGGCGCTGCAGGACGCACAGGATCGTGCTCGCATAGGAGGTGGCCACGGCCAGCGCCTCGAGCCGATCCACTCCGTCGATCCACCCGGCGAGCAGGCCGACTCCGTAGCTGGCACAGGTGAGGAGGACGGCAGCCACGAGCGCGACGACGAGGTCACACCGGGGGGAGGACGGTTGGGCTGAGCCTGCCGACAGCCGAACCGCTGTCCGCTCCAGGAGGCGCGCCGGAGCCTGAGCACGATCTCTCGTCACCTGCGGGGTCACGGGCATAATTTAGCGCACTAACGCGCTAAAACGCGGGGCGTGCGCCAGAGACAGCAGCGGACAGCCGACGGAGGCTACTCCTGGCACATCACGCAGTTGCGGCCGCTGCTCTTCGCCCGGTAGAGGGCCGCGTCCGCCGCCTGGACGAGGCTCTCCGGCGGAACGGATCCGGTGGGCACCGTGGTGGCGTGGCCGATGCTGACCGTGACGACTCCGTGCTCCGACAGGGCGTGCGGTTCCTTCAGCCCGGCCACGGCCGCGAGAACCTGACCCGCCACGAGGGCCGCGTTCTCGGCGTCGGTGTCCGGAAGAATGATCGTGAACTCCTCGCCTCCGTATCTGCAGGCGAGATCGGTGGCGCGGCGCGCGCACTGTGCGAGGACGTCGCCGACCCGTCTCAGGCACTCGTCTCCGCGAAGGTGCCCGTAGTGGTCGTTGTACCGCTTGAAGTGGTCGATGTCGATGATGATGACGGCGAGAGGTTGGTGGTTGCGAACCGCCCGTGCCCACTCCAGTTCCAGCGTCTCGTTGAACCGGCGCCGGTTGGCCAGCTTGGTCAACGCGTCCGTTGTGCTGAGGATCTCGAGTTGGCGGTTGGCGTTCTCGAGTTCCTGGGTGCGCTTCGCCACGCGCTCCTCCAGCGATCGGTACAGCAGCGCATTGTCGAGCGAGACGGCGAGTTGGCCCGCGATGAGTCGGACGGCGTCCAGACCGCTCGCGGTGAACGCACCCGCGGTGCGTTCGTTCGCGAGCAGCAGCACTGCGCGCAGCACGCCCTGGTTGAGGATGGGGGTCACGAGCAGCGAGCACTGGTCCAGTGCGGAGAAGTACGGGTCGCGGGCGAACCGGTCGTCCTGGGTCGCGTCGTCGACGAGCAGTGTCTCCAACGTACGCTCGACATACCGCAGTGCCGTATGTGGCAGGTGCTCGTGACCTGACGGTGCTGTGGGCAGTTCCAGGTGGACGGTCGTGGCGCCGGTGAGCGTGCCGAGCTGTTCGGTGAGCATGGTGTGCAGGGAGTCCAGGTTGGTCTCGCCGGACAGCGCCTGCGACGCCTGCAGGATCGCCATCATGTCGATCATGTCGGCGGACATGCTGTTCGATATCGAGGTGGCCTGGCGTACCCGCGACGCGAGGAACGAGTGGGTGCGGTCCATCTCGGCCACCTTCGCCGCCGCACCCCATGCCGCGTACCGGGTGCGTGCGTCGGACAGCAGCCAGCGGCCGGTCCGATCCATCCCATGTGCGAGATGGCACAGGCCCGACCGTTCGGCGATGTACGCCCGCTGCCAGGGGTTGTCGGGCACGTCCGCCGTCCGACAGGCCTTGTCGAATGTGCGCAACGCTGCGGTCCCGTCACCTGCCGCCCAGGCCCGCTCCGCGTCGAGGAGATGCAGCAGGTGTCTGAAGTTGTTGGGACAGTCCGCAGCCCGTCGTGCCCACCACTCGCGTTCCTCGTCGAACCGGGCCAACATCTCAGGGCGCTTGTCCGGTGTGACTGCTGCAGCACGTTGGGCCAGTGAGAGTGCGGACAGGAGGCGGCCCCGCGCATACGTCGCGCCCTGCATCATGAACAGCAGCGGCGCCAGAGCGTCCATGTGGCGGGTCAGGCCGGCTGTGTCGTCGAGGATCGCTGCCACGAGTCCGAGATTGATGTGGAGGCAGGCGACCCCGTACGCGTTGATCGGCATGTTCGCCGCGATGTAGCCGTCCTCATCGAACTCCGGACGGGAGTCTCCGCGGAGCAGTTGCGGCACCAGTCGGAACGTGCCGTAGGTCCCCGTGTACAGGTCCGACCCGATCCGGGTCGCCATCTTCTCGCCGGACTCCGCCTCGACGTCGACATCGTCCAGCGCGGGCGAGCAGTCGATCATGCCGCTGATCGACCCGATGTACGTGCAGCAGGCGACCAGTGCGTCGCCGTAGCGCAGCAGCAGCTCATGGGCCTGTTGGCTGTCCCGGACGCTGTGGGATCCCGGCTCGAACCACGGCTCGCAGGCCTGCGCGTAGATCATCTGGGCGTTCGCCGTCGCCGGTTGGTATCCGCGGGCCTCACCGACCGCCATGACGTGGCGAACGATTCGCGCGCGCACGGCGAAGTCCTCGGGGGCGCCGAAGAAGCTCATGCCCGCTCCGCCGACGAGCGCAGGCAGCGCCGGGCACGGCCCGTACTCCGCCCACAGCCGCTGCCCCTCCAACACGGTCCACGGGATGAGCATCGGGTTCACCGCGTAGCTGGGTGGGCCCAGCCGGTTGAGCAGCAAGGCGGCGGCGGGCACCCGCGGGTCTGTGACCTCGGGCCGGGCGAGGTCCTCCTCGACGGACGCCTGCTCGATCCACGCGTACACCTCGCCGATGCGGCGCCCGATCTCGGCTGCGAGGTCGTCAGGCGGACCGGAGAAACCCAGTGCCGCCAGGGCGTCGACGCCGATCGTGATGGCTTCCGCGGCCCGGCCACGGTTGGTGAGGCTGTTGATCTGGAGTGCCACCGTAGCCGCCAACTGCACCGGGTCGGGCCCGCGACGGAGGAAGGACTCGTAGGGCTGGTCGGCCTCGTCGAGCCGGTTGAGGCCGTACAACACGGCGTGGCGCGCGCTGTCGAGGGCGATCAGCGACAGGTCCTCCGGGACCGACGCCAGCGAGTCGATGACGTCGGCCTCCGCGGACAGGAAGCGCTCCGCGACCCGGTAGTTGGTGACGTTCATCGCCTGGGTGGCCGCCACCTGGAACAGGCGGGCGGCCTGGCGTCGCTCGTCGGCGTCCGAGACGCCGTCCAGTGCGGTGAGGTACTGCTCGGCGGCATCCGTGTCGTACCCGGCGGCGGCCAGCCGGCGGGCCATGGCCAGCCGCAGCTCGTCACGGGCCTCGGCGGGCACTCCCTCGTGGGCCGCCTGTTGCACGCGGTCGTGCCGGAAGCGGAGGTGCTCCTGGTCGACGACGAGCAGGTTGTCCTCGAGAGCGGGGGCGATGTCCCTGAGGACGGCTGCCGCCGGTCGGCCGACGGCAGCGGCGATCCGGGGCAACGGAACGGCTCCGCCCAGATGCGACAGCGCCGCCAGCACCTCGCGCGACGACGCCGGCAGAGCGTCGATCCGATCTCGCAGCAGGTCGATGACCTCGTCGGATCCGATGTGCCGCCGGATCGCCTCGTCGTCCCACGACCAGCCACGCTCGCCCAACGTGAGCACGCCGTCGCGGCGCAAGGCGTTGATCAGTTCGACGGTGTCGTACGGGTTGCCGTCGGTCCGTGCGCCGACCGCGGTCGCCAGGGCCGCGGCGCGGTCCGTGGGCAGGCGGAGCATCCCGGCGCACATCGTGGCCAGCGCGGTGGGCTCGAGGTTGGACAGCTCGATCGACGCGGGGACCATCCCCAGGCGATCCCAGCGGGCCCTCATCGTGGCGAACGGGTGCTCCGCGTCGACGTCCGCCGGCCGGTAGGCGCCCACGACCAACAGGCCGTGCAGGTCCTTGGCGCCCAGCAGCACGTCAGCGAGTTCGAGGGTGTCCACCGTGGACCACTGCAGGTCGTCCAGCACCATGACGAGCGGTCGGTCCGGTGACACCACGGCCCGCAACAGGTCGAGCCCTGCCTGCCGCAACCGGCTGAGTCCCTCCGTGGGGTCGTCGAGCGTGACCTTCCGAGGTGTCCCGCCGAGCAGCACTCCCAGTTCCGGCACCAGCTCGGCCAGCAGGCCGGCGTTCGCGCCGAGCGAGGCGCTGATGCGTGCCCGGCTCACCTCCAGCTGTGCCTCCGGCTCGGCCAGGAGCGTCCGGCAGAGCATGCGCATCACCTGCGCCCCGGCTCCGGCCACGGCGTCGTGCTGGTACTGGTCGGACTTGCCCGACACGAGCCAGCCGCCCCGTGCCGCGACGACCGGTCGCAGCTCGTTGATGAGCGTCGACTTGCCGACTCCCGGTCCACCGCTGACCAACACTCCGCGTCTCGGTGTGCCGAGCGACGCGTGGAACACCTCGTGCAACGCCGCGATCTCGGTCTCTCGCCCCACCGGTCGCGACGGTGCGCTGAGCCGGACCGGATAGTCCCGCTCGCCCAACCGCTCCAGGCGCCCTTCGGACAGCTCGACCAGGTCGTGTGCCAGGCCGCTCGCGCTCTGGTATCGGCGGTCGGGTTCCTTCTCCAGCAACCGCGTCACGACGTCGGACAGCAAGGGGGGCAGGTCCGGGACCCGCTCACTCAGCGGCGTCGGTACCCGAACGAGGGCGTCGTGCACCAGTTGGAGCGCCTCGCCGAACCCGAACGGCGGTTCCCCGGCGAGCATCTCGTAGAGCGTCGCGCCCAGGGCGTAGAGGTCGGCGCGATGGTCGACGGGGTGGCTGGTGCGCCCGGTCTGTTCCGGCGCGAGGTAGGCAAGGGTGCCGATCATCTCCCGGTGGTGCGTGAACCCGGGACGCTCCTCTGCGGCGGTGCTGGCGCACTCGAAGTCGATGAGCACCGGCTCCGGCCCCGGGCCGGAGAGCACGACGTTGGCCGGGGTGATGTCCCGGTGCACCACGCCCCGCTCATGGACACGCGCGACGGTGCGGGTCAGTTCCAGTGCGTAGCGCAGGGCGGTGGGCACGTCGAGCGGGAGCACGTCCCCGAGGGCCTCCCCGCCCAGATCCTCGAGGACGACGGCGCCCCCGGTGCCGTGTTCGGCCAGGTGCACGACGCCGGGCACCTCTGTCAGCCGGTCGAGGGCCGCGGTCTCGCGTCGCACGCGTTCCGCCGCGTCCAGCCTCATCGGCTCCTTCACGATGACCGTGGCGGTGCCCTCGCGCCGCCGCAGCCGGCGTACCCGGGTGCGTTGGCTCTCGTACACCAGTTCGTGATCCGGTGCCGAACTGACCATGGCACATCTCCAGCACTCATCCGGATGCCGGCTGGCAGGTGCGGTGCCGAACCGCCACGAGCGGGACGATCGGGCACTGAGGTGTCGTGGCCGGACACTGTCGTGAAGCCGTCAGGACTCCATCGACCGACGTGGGGATGATCTGAACCGCCCGCAGGTGGCTCGTGGCCTGCCCGCCTCGACACGGTTCGTCCGGTGCCCGGTGCCCGGTGCCCGGTCCCTGTGTCCGGTGTCACGTGACGGTCCGGCCGGGGCGAGGTGGGACGGGCGAGGGCTGGTGGTAGTTGGCGACGCGGACTCTAATCGATTAGACCTGGCCTGGCAAGGGTGGGTTCGCCGGTCAGGGCGGATGCCGTTCGGGCTGGTCAGCTCCTTGTGTGGGGTGAGTTAGTCGTTTAGATTGCGGGCTGTCGAACGACGGCGGAGGGGAGCGTCGGCTGCGGTCTCACCGGCTCGGCGCCCGCGGTGTCGAGCCGGGCCGACGTCCGCGGTGTCGAACCGGTCGGGGGGAGAGAGACTCCGGGGGGCGGCCTCCTGTGGTGTCGGGTGTCCAGGTCCTGGCGGCGACATGGTCCCCACCCGATGCCGTCCCCACCCGATGCCGTCCCCACCCGATACTGGGCGGCACGACGCCGGGGCGGCGTCCCCGCCCCGGTCGGGGCGGGACCGAGACCGGCAGTGTGAGGAGAGGCGGACCATGGCCAGACGGCGGCCGACCGTCCAGGACGTCGCGGACCACGCCGGGGTGTCCGTGGCCACGGTGTCCTTCGCCTTCCAGAAGCCGCACCGCGTGCGCGCCGTGACACGCCAGCGGGTCCTGGCAGCCGCCGAGGCCCTGGGGTACGTGCCCAGCGCGAACGCCCGAGGCCTGCGGACCGGGCGCACCGGGGCCATCGGCCTGTACGCCTACGACTACCTCATCGAGAACGCCGCGGAGCAGACCACCGGGCCGCGACCGACCACCAGGGACGACGACCTGCGGTACTTCCCCCTCTACGTCGACGAGGTCCAACGCGGCGTCGAACTGGAGTGCCGACGACGCGGCCTGGTCCTCATGCTCGGGGCCGGCGGAAGCCACGGGCAACTACCCGCGGTCATCGACGTCGCGGGACGCGTCGACGGGCTCGTCGCGTTCGTCGGCACGGCACCGCGGGAGGCGATCGCCCAGGTCTCCCAACGCATCCCCGTCGTGGAACTGGGCAGCGGCACCCGGTGGGGCGGCGCACGGACCATCGGCGTCGACAACCGCGGCGGCACCCGACAACTCGTCGAACACCTCCTGTCCACCCACGGCCTGCGACACCTGCACTACCTCGGCGACCCGACAGTGGCCGAGTTCGCCGCCCGCTACGAGGGATTCCGCGACGCACTGACCGCCGCGGGGATCACCGCGGCCGAACCGGCACCCTCCACCCCGGCCTACCCCGCCGTCACCGCAGCCACCGTGCACCGACTACTGGCCTGCGAAGACCCCCCACAGGCCCTCGTCTGCGCAACCGACCAGGAAGCCCTCGTCGCCATCGACACCCTGCACACCGCCGGGACCCACGTCCCCGACCAGATCGCAGTCACCGGCTTCGACGGCATCCTCGCCGGACGCCTGACCACCCCACGACTGACCTCCATCGCCCAACCCATGGAAGAGATCGGCCGGACCGCCGTACGACTACTCACCGAAGCCATCAACGATCAGGTGCCACCAGACCCGCACGACGAGTACCTACCCCTGACCCTGCAAACCGGCACGAGCTGCGGCTGCCCTCCCACCACCTCCTGAGCACCGCCGGGCGCTGTGACCGCGGGCGCCGTGCTGGGCAGAGAGCTGCGCGGTCGGGGATACTCGGGCATGCAGGGTGGGCTTGATCCGACCCTGCGGTCCGGAGCGGGCGACGCCTCGTGCCGGACTCACGGGCGGAGCGACCCGCCGTTGCCGTTCGACCGCTGGAGGACGTCCGCGTGCTGGCACTGCTGCTCGCGCACCTCGTGGCGGCCGTGGGGGCACCGGCTCTGGTCAGGGCGTTCGGCCGATGGGCACTTTCTCTCCTGGCGCTGGTCCCCGGTGCCGCCGTGGTGTGGTCGCTGGCCTCGACGGGTCCGGTGACCGGTGCGGCGGTCAGGACCGAGGTGGTGAGCTGGGTCCCTGCGCTGGGCCTGGACCTGGCGTTCGCCATGGGGTCGCTCCAGTGGGTGATGGTGCTGGTGGTCGCCGGGATCGGTGCGACCGTGCTGGTCTACTCCGCCTGGTACTTCGCCGACGACGAGACGCGGCTGCCCGCCTTCGCCGGTCACTTCGTCGCCTTCGCCGGCGCCATGCTCGGCCTGGTGCTCGCCGACAACCTGCTGCTGCTCTACGTCTTCTGGGAACTGACCACCGTCTTCTCCTACCTGCTCATCGGACACGACCCGACCCGGAGGGCGAGTCGGGTCGCCGCGCTGCAGGCCCTGGTGGTGACCACCTTCGGCGGTCTGGCGATGCTCGTCGGCATCCTGGTCACCGGGGCGCAGGCCGGCACCTTCCGGATCCGCGAGCTCCTGGCGCACCCGCCGTCCGGGCCTGCGGTCACCGTGGCTGTCGTGCTGATGCTGCTCGGCGCGATGAGCAAGTCCGCGATCGTCCCGTTCCACTTCTGGCTGCCCGCCGCGATGGCTGCCCCCACGCCGGTCAGCACGTACCTGCACGCCGCCTCGATGGTCAAGGCCGGCGTGTACCTCGTGGCGCTGCTCGGGCCGGGGTTCTCCCAGGTGCCGGGGTGGCACGGCCTGCTGCTGACGCTCGGCCTGTCCACCATGCTGCTCGGCGGCTGGCGGGCACTCCGTCAGTTCGACCTCAAGCTGCTCCTCGCCTACGGGACGGTCAGCCAGCTCGGCTTCCTGCTGGTCGTCGTCGCCGTCGGCACCAGGGCGGCGGCGCTGGCCGGTCTGGCGATGCTCGCCGCCCACGCCCTGTTCAAGGCGACCCTGTTCATGGTGGTCGGGATCGTCGACCGCCGGACCGGGACCCGGGACCTCCGGAAGCTGTCCGGCGTCGGCCGTTCGGCCCCGGTCCTGGCCGGTACGGCCCTGGTGGCCGGGGCGTCCATGGCCGGCATCCCGCCGCTCGCCGGCTTCGTCGCCAAGGAGAGCGCGCTCGGAGCGCTGTTCGACGTCGCGGGGGAGGGCGACGGCTCCGGGATCGCCGGTCCGGCGGGATGGCTGATCGTCGTCGGGGTGGTGCTCGGCTCCGCGCTCACCGTCGCCTACACGTCCCGGTTCCTCTGGGGGGCGTTCGCCGTCAAGGCGACCGTGTCCCGCTCCCGGGTCGCGCCGGCCCCCGTCGGCTTCCTCGCGGCACCGGTGCTGTTCGCCGGCTCGTCGGTCGTCCTCGGATTCCTCGGTCACGCCGAGACGGCGGTGCTGATGCCGTACGCCGAGGGGTTCCGGGCGGGCGGTTCGCCGTCGGAGCTGACCCTGTGGCACGGGTTCGGACCGGCCCTCGCGCTGTCGGCGGTCTCCCTGGGGCTGGGCCTGCTGCTGTCCTGGCAGCACGGCGCCGTCACCGCGCTGCAGTGCGCCGTGATCTGGCGGCGGAGCGCCGAGCACGCCTATGTCCGCCTGATCCACCTGCTGGACCGGGCCGCGGTCGAGGTCACCGGCCTCACCCAGCGCGGGTCGGTGTCCACCTACCTCGGCGTCATCCTGGTGGTGGTCGTCCTGTTCCCCGGCTCCGCGATGGTGGCGGCAGCCGTCGACGGGTCACCCCGGGTGATCCCCTGGGACAACGTGGGGCAGGTGGTGGTCGCCGCGATCGTGGTCATCGCCGCTGTGCTCACCGTGCGGTCACGGCGCCGGCTCAAGGCCGTGGTCCTGGTCGGCGTCACCGGGTACGGCACGGCGATGCTGTTCCTCCTGCACGGCGCCCCCGACCTCGCCCTCACCCAGGTGCTCGTGGAGACCGTGACGCTGGTCGTGTTCGTGCTGGTGCTGCGCAGACTCCCGGAGTACTTCTCCGACCGGCCGTTGACCCGTGGCAGGTACTGGCGGATGGCGATCGGCGCCCTGGTGGCGGCCACGGTCTCCGGGGTCATGGTGCTCGCCACCGGTGCCCGCACCGCCGCTCCGGTCTCGACCGGCTTCCCCCGGGAGGCGGTGTCGTTCGGCGGTGGCCGGAACATCGTCAACGTCACGCTCGTGGACATCCGCGCCTGGGACACCATGGGCGAGATCGCGGTCCTCGTCGCGGCGGCGACCGGTGTCGCGAGCCTCGTCTTCCTGCGGACCCGGGTCTCGACCATCAGCCGGATCCAGGACATCGTCGCCCTGCCGACCGGACGGCGGCCGGGCCACGGCCGACCGGTCTGGCTCGCCGGCGGGCGGGCGCTCACCCCGGAACACCGTTCGATCATCTTCGAGGTCGTCACCCGGCTGGTCTTCTACCCGATCGTGGTGTTCTCCCTCTACCTGCTGTTCTCCGGGCACAACAACCCGGGCGGCGGTTTCGCCGCCGGTCTGGTCACCGGACTGGCGCTGATGGTGCGCTACCTGGCCGGGGGGCGGTACGAACTCGACGAGGCGGCCCCGGTCGACGCCGGTGCGCTGATGGGCGTCGGGCTGTGCGTCGCGGCGGGCTCGGGGCTCGTCCCGCTGGCGTTCGGAGGGGCCGTGCTGCAGAGCGCCGTCGTCGACCTGCACCTGCCGGTGCTGGGCACGGTCCACCTGGTCACCTCGCTGTTCTTCGACGTGGGCGTCTACCTGCTGGTGGTGGGCCTGGTGCTCGACCTGCTGCGCAGCCTCGGCTCCGGGATCGACCGCCACCTCGCCAGGGAGTCCGCCGGGCGCGTCGCCGAGACGGGGGAGACGGCATGACGGCGAGCCTGTCGTTGATCATCGTCGCCGCGGCGCTGGTCGGCTGCGGGATCTACCTGATCCTCGAACGCAGCCTCTCCCGGGTCCTGGTCGGAGTGCTCATGCTCGGCAACGGCGTCAACGTGCTGTTCCTGCTCTCCAGCGGACCCGCGGGGCGGGCGCCGATCGTCGGCCGGGCCGATCCGGCGGACATGAGCGACCCGCTGCCCCAGGCGCTGGTGCTCACCGCGATCGTCATCGCCCTGGGCACCACCGCCTTCGTGCTCGCGATGGCCTACCGGAGCTGGCAGCTGACCGGCCACGACGACGTCCAGGACGACGTCGAGGACCGGGCGATCCGCCGCCGGGCCCTGTCCGACGAGTCGTCCGAGGGCTACGAGCTGTCCGGCGACGAGGGCACCGACGAGCAGGAGATCCCCGAGGAAGGGCGGAGCCGGCGATGACGTGGCTGGTGCCGCTCCCGGTCGCCCTCCCGCTCCTCGGCGCGGGACTGGCGCTGGTCCTCGGCCGCCGCCCGCTCCTCCGGTGGGTCATGAGCACGGCGGTGCTGACGACGAACGTGGGGATCGCCGCGGCCCTCCTCTGGGAGACCGACCGGAACGGCCCCCAGGTCGTCTGGATCGGGGCATGGTCCCAGCCGCTGGGGATCTCCCTGGTGGCGGACCGGGTGGCCTCGCTGATGCTGCTGGTCTCGGCCGTGGTCACCCTGGCCGTCCTCGTCTACTCGATCGGCCAGGGGATGACCGGGGACGAGCGGGACACTCCGCTGACGATCTACCACCCGACCTTCCTCGTCCTGTCGGCCGGCGTCTCGAACGCCTTCCTCGCCGGCGACCTGTTCAACCTCTTCGTCAGCTTCGAGATGCTGCTGTTCGCCAGCTACGTGCTGTTGACCCTGGGCGGCACCAGCGCCAGGATCCGGGCCGGGACGATCTACGTGGTGGTCAACGTGGTCTCCTCGGCGCTCTTCCTGATCTCGGTGGCCGCGGTCTACGCCGCCACGGGCAGCCTCAACCTCGCCCAGCTCAGCCTGCGGATCGCCGAGCTCCCCGATCCGCTCGCGCTCGTGCTCCAACTGCTGCTGCTGACCACCTTCTCCATCAAGGCCGCGGTGTTCCCGCTGTCGTTCTGGCTCCCGGACAGCTACCCGACCGCACCGGCGCCGGTCACCGCCGTGTTCGCCGGCCTGCTCACCAAGGTCGGCGTGTACGCGATCATCCGGACCCAGACGCTGCTCTTCCCCGACAGCCCGCTCACCGGTCCGCTGCTGTGGGCGGCGTTGTTCACCCTGCTCGCCGGCATCCTCGGGGCGGTGGCCCAGAGCGACATCAAGCGGATGCTCTCCTTCACCCTGGTCAGCCACATCGGGTACATGGTGTTCGGGGTCGGGCTGGGGACGGCGGCCGGCTACTCGGGCGCGATCTTCTACGTGACGCACCACATCACCATCCAGACCACGCTGTTCCTGGTACTGGGACTCGTCGAACGGCAGGGCGGCAGCACCAGCCTGATCAAGCTCGGCGGGCTGGCCGGGCTGGCCCCCGTGGTCGGCGTGCTGTTCTTCGTCCCGGCGATGAACCTCGCCGGGATCCCCCCGATGTCCGGCTTCCTCGGCAAGGCCTCGCTGGTCGAGGCCGCGATCCGGGTCGGCACCGTTCCGGCCTACGCCGTGGTGGCCGGTGGCATGCTCACCAGCCTGCTCACCCTGTACGCGGTGGGGAGGACCTGGAACCTCGCCTTCTGGCGGACGCCGGAAGAGGCGCACGAGATGATCCGTGAGCTGTCCGACCGCAATCCCCTGTCGGGGCCGGACGACGTCGTCCCCTACCGGGACCGGGTCCGGATCGGAGCGGGCACGTACGGTGTCCATGACCAGGTCGAGGCCCGTAGCGTCCTCGACGAGGAGGACGACACCAGCCGGGACCTCTTCCAGCTGACCGAACAGGGCCTGCGCCCGACCCGCCTCCCGCGCACCATGGTCGGCGCCACCGCGGGCCTGGCCGTGTTCAGCCTGGGGCTCACGGTCGTCGCCGGTGCGCTGTTCGGCTACACCGGACGCGCCGCGGACGACCTGCTGGACCCCGGGCGCTACGTCTCCTCGGTGCTGACCCAGGAGGCACGATGACGAGTCCGGGAGCCAGGCGCGCCGGAGACCGGGGCCTGCCGTTCGTCACCCGCCTGCACGGCCTGCAGGTGGCGACGCTGGCCTGGCTGACGGTGGTGTGGGTCGCGCTGTGGGGAGGGCTGTCGTCCGCCAACGTCCTGGGCGGGCTGGTCGTCGCGCTCGTGGTGTGCCTGGTGTTCCCGCTGCCGCCGCTGCGGGTGCACCTGCGGATCCGGCCGTTGAGGCTGCTGTGGCTCCTGCTGCGCTTCGTCGGCGACGTCGTGGTGGCGAGTGTCCAGGTGGCCTGGGTCACGGTGCAGTTCCGGCGGCAACCCCGCAACGCCGTGATCGAGGTCGACCTCTGCACCGACTCCGACTTCGTCCTGACCGTCGTCGCCGAGATGGTCTCCCTCGTCCCCGGGAGCCTGGTCGTGGAGGCCCGGAGGTCCACGCACACCCTCTACCTGCACGTCTTCGACGTGAGGAACGGGGCGGGTATCGACCGGATGCGCAGCCAGGTCCTCGGCCTCGAACGCCGGGTCGTGCTCGCCCTCGGCGCCGACACCAGGGACGTCCGGCCGCCCGCCGATCCCGTGACGAGGTCGACGTCGACCGGGGGAGCGCCCTCGTGAACGCCGTCCTGGTCGCCTGCCTCGGGGTCCTGGGAGTCGCCGCGCTGCTGCTCGTCGTCCGGATCTCCCTCGGCCCGACCATGCTCGACCGGGTCGTCGCGCTCGACGTGCTCGTGGCCGTCGTCATCTGCGGGCTGGCCATCGAGGCGGCGGTTCACCGGCACACCACAACGCTGCCCGTCCTGGTGGTGCTCTCGCTCCTCGGATTCGCCGGCGCGGTCTCCGTCGCGAGGTTCAGCCCGGGCAGTGACGACGTCGAGGAGGACGAGTCGTGAACCCGGTGCTGGCTGCCGACATCGCCGGGGTGACCTGCCTCGTGGCAGGAGCCCTGCTCACCCTGGTCGCCGCGATCGGCATCCTGCGGTTCCCCGACGTCCTCACCCGGATGCACTCGGCCGCCAAGCCGCAGGTGCTCGGGCTGTTGCTGGTCCTGGCCGGCCTCGGCCTCCGCCTCCGGGACCCGGCCGCGATCGGGCTGCTCCTGTTGGTGGCACTGTTCCAGCTGACTACGACACCGGTCGCGAGTCACATGGTCGGGCGGGCGTCGTTCCGCAGCGGCCAGGTGCGGCACGACCTGCTGGTCCTCGACGAGCTCAGCGACGTGCTGGCCGGGAGGGGGCAACCGCCGGACGGGTCGTCCGGCCGCCCCTCCGGGTGACCCGGTGGAGGCCGCTGCGGCGGTCCGCACGGTGGTCGACGCGTCGGTCGGCGCACCGGTCGACCTCCGGCAGCGGAACGGCGAGGGCCCGGGACCGGCCGGAGCACCGATCCCGGGCCCGCTCGCTCAGTTGTCCGGCTGGGGCCGGGAGTTCCTGGTCGGGTAGGGGTTGCCGGTCGGGGACAGTCCGGGGTCCTGGCGTCCGGCCCGGACGTCGCGGGCGAGGACGGCGAAGGGAACCCCGAGCATCAAGCCGGCGACGCCGACCAGGGACAGCAGTGGTACGAGCCAACTGGGCATGGGTGTCTCCTGAGGACGGGTGAGGGCGCGCGGCCGGTTCACCGCGCAGGAACAGCGGGGCTCAGGAGACGACGGGGGGCGCCCGTCCCGTGGCGGTGGGTCGGCCGAGCAGGGCGACCTCCGGCCCGTCGGCATCGGGGACGACGGGGTGCGCGCACGGGGACGGGAGGGAGATCAGGGTGCCGGGGTGGGCGAGCGGACCGTTGTGGTGGGAGCGGTGCCTGGAGATCGACTCCGCCCCCGGTCGCTTGGTCGAGCAGGCGGGCAGGTGACCCGGGGCCCACGGCATCGACGACATCGCGGGACCGTGCGCGCGGAGCTGCTCCGTCGGTTGCAGGTCGACGTGGGCGCCGAGGGACCACAGCGACAGCACGGCCAGGAGCAGCGGAGCCGTCACGGTGCCCAGGACAGGACGCCAGGCCGAGACGACCCCGGAGGACCTGGCGGCGATCACGCAGCAACCCTACGGCGACGTGCGGGTCGGTGGACACGTCGCGAGGGTCACCGACCGTCGCCTGGTGGTAGGGGTACTGGTCGAGTACCCCTACGGTGGGATCCCCGGCCGAGGTGTCGGTCGTCGTGGCCGAGGATCCGGGAGAGGGCGGGAGAAGGGTGAGGATGCTCCGGTGAGTGCGCGCCTGGAGGAGCTGGCCTGGGCGGACACCCCCATGGGGGTGATCAGCCTGCGCCGCAGGATCGACCCGATGCTGAAGGTCGAGGTGTTCGAGGCCAGGCTCGGCGAGGAGTTCCTCATGTCGAGCCTGTTCACGGTGGCCGAGATCGAGCTCGCCCGGCTGGCGCTGGCCGAGCAGGCCGCGGGGAGCCTTGACGTGGTCGTGGGCGGCCTCGGGCTCGGCTACACCGCCCGGGCCGCGCTGTCCGACGAGCGGGTCCGCTCGCTGATCGTGGTGGAGGCCCTGGCCGAGGTGATCGACTGGCACGAGCGGGGCCTTGTCCCCGGTGCGGCCGAGCTGACCGCCGACCCGCGGACCCGGCTGGTGCACGGTGACTTCTTCGCTCTGGTGGCCTCCGACGACGGGTTCGACCCGCAGGCACCGGGACGGCGCGTGGACGCGATCCTGCTGGACATCGACCACACCCCCCGGCACGTCCTGCACCCGCGGCACGCGGCGTTCTACACCCCGGCCGGGATCCGCCGCCTCGCCCGGCACCTGCGCTCCGGCGGGGTCTTCGCGCTGTGGTCCGACGACCCTCCCGACGACGCCTTCCTCGCCGTGCTCGGGGAGGTGTTCGGGCAGGCCACCGCGCACGTGGTGAGCTTCGCCAACCCGCTGACCGGAGGGGAGTCGGCCAACACCGTCTACGTGGCCAGGTGAGCCGTAGTGACGACCCCCAAGCCCGCCGGTCGCCGTCAACCCCTCGTGGCGGGGTCGGGCTTCGACCGCTCGGTTGCGACCGGCGCGTTTCGCGTCGTAGAGCGCGGTGCCGGCGGCGACGAGAGCCGCAGGGTGCCGGTCGGACGCAGCGGTCGTTGAACTGCTTGAACCCCGCGAATTTCTCGAAGCGGTCGATATTGCTCATCATAATGACGATTCAGTCACCGACGGCCGGGGCCTCGGCCTGCAGGGTCTGTTCGAGATGACGTCGGTTGAACAATCCGGAACCACGACAGGTCGCCCCCGTACTTCCCGGCTTGTACAGCCGGAGGAAGGAGACCCCGGAGGGGGTGTGGAACGGGTCGACCCTGTATTCCTTCGCAATCCGCCAGTAGACCGGCTCGGGCAAACGGAGCAGTTCCGCCGAGACTTGCGGTGGACGGTTTCGGCCCCAACCGTCGGTGAGCTCTTCGGCAGCCGGGATGCAAGGGCTCGTTAGGGGTTATTTAAGAGCCGGGTCCTACTCTCCGGAGGGCTTGAGCACTTCGGGATATCGGCCAGCGATCCGGAGCCGGCCGTCACTGGAGCTGAACCGTTGCGGGTCGCTGTGACCGCTTGCCGGACGGAGATGAGCATGAGTTGTGTGCGGCCGCTGAGCGGTGCGTCGAGCGCGTCTGCCGGATGGAGGCGACAGGGCTCGGTGGCTCTGTTGGTGGGGGCGGTGCTGGTGGTGGCGGGGTCGGTGGTCCCGGGGGCTGGCGGGTCGTCGGCTGGTGCGGTGGAGCCGTCTGCGGGTGTCCCGGTGTCGGCGCCGGAGGAGCAGACGACCTCGGTGGTGCCGGCGGACGAGCGGGACGCGGTGCTGGGTAAGGGCTGGGAGTCCTCGGCGGATGTGGCGTGGACGTCGGTGGGGGATGCGACGGGGTTCCACGTGTTGGTGGCTGATGAGGATCAGGGGCTTGCGCCTCGATGATTCACGCCGGTGCGGTGGGGCTTGATCGGTTCCGGGAGGGGCTGTCGGGGGCGTTACGGCGTGGGGCGGGCGTGAGTGGATGCCCGATGTGCTCGGGTGGGCGCCGGTTCCACGGAC
>JAAYAH010000020.1 GCA_012719445.1 Actinomycetales bacterium
CGCCATCCGCGCCTGTCTCGCAGCGGCCGTCGCCGCCGGTGAGCTGGACGTCGCCGTCCCCGACGAGATCCGGGTGGAACGGCCGAGGCTGCGAGAGCACGGGGACTGGGCGACGAACGTCGCGCTCCAGCTCGCCAAGCAGGCGGGGCGCCCTCCGCGTGAGGTGGCGCAACTGCTCGCGAGCCGCCTCGGCGAGGTGGCCGGGATCAAGAGCGTGGATGTCGCCGGCCCGGGTTTCCTCAACGTCGTCCTCGACGTGGCGGCGGCGGGGGCGTTGGCCCGCACCATCGTCGAGGCAGGCGCGGCCTACGGGCGCGGGGACGCCGCGGCGGGGCAGCGGGTGAACCTGGAGTTCGTCTCCGCCAACCCCACCGGCCCGATCCACCTCGGCGGCACCCGGTGGGCTGCGGTCGGCGACTCGCTGGCCCGCATCCTGGAGGCCACTGGGGCCGAGGTCACCCGGGAGTACTACTTCAACGACCACGGCGCCCAGATCGACCGGTTCGCCCGTTCCCTGCTGGCCCGGGCCCGCGACGAGGCGACCCCCGAGGACGGCTACGGCGGCCAGTACATCGACGACATCGCCGCCAGGGTGCGCGACATCGTCGCCGCGGACGGCGGGCCCGATCCGGTGACCCTTCCGGACGCCGAGGCGCAGGAGGTCTTCCGGTCGGTCGGCGTCACCCTCATGTTCGACGAGATCAAGAAGTCGTTGCACGAGTTCGGGGTCGACTTCGACGTCTACTTCCACGAGGACTCGCTGCACGCCTCGGGCAGGGTGGCCCACGCCGTCGACCGGCTGCGCGAGCTCGGCCACATCTTCGAGGCGGACGGCGCGGTCTGGCTGCGCACCACGGCCTTCGGCGACGACAAGGACCGGGTGATCATCAAGAGCGACGGCAACGCCGCCTACATCGCCGGGGATCTCGCCTACTACCTCGACAAGCGGGAGCGCGGCTTCGACCGGGTCGTGATCATGCTGGGTGCCGACCACCACGGCTACATCGGCCGGATGATGGCCATGTGCGCCGCCTTCGGCGACGTCCCCGGGGTGAACCTGGAGATCCTCATCGGCCAGATGGTCAACCTGGTCCGGGACGGCGTGCCGGTGCGGATGAGCAAGCGGGCCGGGACCGTGGTCACCCTGGAGGACCTCGTCGACGCGGTCGGGACCGACGCAGCCCGCTACGCGCTGGCCCGGTCCTCCGTCGACTCCTCGATCGACGTCGACCTCGACCTGCTGGTCCGGCACAGCAACGACAACCCCGTCTACTACGTGCAGTACGCCCACGCCCGGGTCTCCGGCATCACCCGCAACGCCCCGGCCGCCGGGGTTCGGATGGCGGACGGGTTCGACCCGTCGCTGCTCGGCCACGAGACCGAGTCCGCGCTGCTCGCGGCGCTCGGCGAGTTCCCCCGGGTCCTCGCCCAGGCGGGCGAGCTGCGTGAGCCGCACCGGGTGGCCCGCTACCTCGAGGAACTGGCCGGGCACTACCACAAGTGGTACGACGCCTGCCGGGTCACGCCGCGCGGCGACGACGAGGTGACCGACCTGCACCGCACCCGGCTCTGGCTCAACGAGGCGATCAGGGTCGTCCTGGCCAACGGGCTCGACCTGCTCGGCGTGAGCGCGCCCGAGCGGATGTGAGGAGGGAACCGCCGGTGTCCGCTCACGAGGCGGGGGCGATGCACGCCCCCGGGTACGGCGGGGTGGCCATCGTCCCCGCATGGCTCAGCCCGCCGCAGGACCTCAACGCCCTGCTGCCGATGCTGTGGGCCGGTTCGGTGCGCCGCAGGACCGGCGGCGTGCTGGTGGTGGCCGGGGTCGACGTCCGGGATCTCGCGGCCGAGTTCGGCACCCCGGCCTACGTCCTCGACGAGACCGACTTCCGGGACCGGGCCAGGGCGTTCCGGGACTCCTTCGCGCACTCCTTCGCCGACCTCTGCGGCGGCGCCGACGTCTACTACGCGGGCAAGGCCTTCCTGTGCACGGCGGTGGCCCGGTGGATCGCCGAGGAGGGACTCGGCCTGGACACCTGCTCCGGCGGCGAGCTGACCGTCGCCCTGCGTGGCGGCGTCGCCCCCGAGCGGATCATCCTGCACGGCAACAACAAGTCCGACGCCGAGCTGGAGCGGGCGCTGCGCCTCGGCGTCGGCCGGGTCGTCGTGGACTCCCTCGCCGAGATCGAGCAGGTGGCCGCCATCGCGCGCCGGCTCAGGGTCCGGGCCGGGGTGGTGCTCCGGGTCACCGTCGGTGTCGAGGCGCACACCCACGAGTACATCGCCACCGCGCACGAGGACCAGAAGTTCGGCCTCTCCCTGGCCGGCGGGCAGGCCGCCGAGGGGGTGCGCCGGGTGCTGGCCCACCCCGAGCTGGAGCTGCTCGGCGTGCACAGCCACATCGGGTCCCAGATCTTCGACACCGGCGGGCACGAGCTGTCCGCCCGGCGCCTGATCGCCCTCTACGCCGAGACCGTCCGCCGGCACGGCGTGACCATGCCGGAGCTGGGGCTGGGCGGCGGCTTCGGCATCGCCTACACCAGCGAGCACGACCCGCTGGAGCCCAAGGTGCTCGCCGACCAGCTCGCGGGCATCGTGGCGAGGGAGTGCCGGGCCCAGGACGTCCCGGTGCCGAGGATCGCCGTCGAGCCCGGCCGCGCGATCGTCGGCCCGACCACCTTCACCCTGTACACGGTGGGAGCCGTCAAGGACGTCGCCCTCGGGCACGGCTCGTCCCGCCGCTACGTCGCGGTGGACGGCGGGATGAGCGACAACATCCGCCCGGCCCTCTACAACGCCGACTACTCCTGCACCCTGGCCTCGCGCTCCTCCGACGCGGAGCCGGTGCTCTCCCGGGTGGTCGGGCGGCACTGTGAGAGCGGCGACATCGTGGTCAGGGACGAGTACCTCCCCTCGGACGTCGCCCGCGGCGACCTGCTCGCCGTCCCGGGCACCGGCGCCTACTGCCGTGCCCTCGCCAGCCAGTACAACCACGTGGGCAGGTCCCCGGTGATCGCCGTGCGCGACGGCGAGGCAAGGGTGATCATGAGGCGGGAGACGGAGGAGGACCTGCTGGCGCTCGACGTGGGCTGAGACCGGGTCGCGGCTCCACCGCCGGGGCGCCACCGCCGCCTCCGCTGCGGTGGTCGGTAGGGTCGTCCGGGGTCCGGCAGCCCGCCGCGTCCCACATCCCGAGACGGCCCGCCACGGCGGGCACCGATGTGAGACACAGGATCCGGATCGTCACGCGGAGAGGAGTCGGACGTGGAGCCGCTGAAGGTGGCCCTGCTCGGGTGCGGGGTCGTCGGGACCGAGGTCGCCCGGCTGCTCACGACCCACGCCGACGAGCTGGCCCGGCGCGTCGGCACTCCGCTGGACCTCGTCGGCATCGCGGTCCGCCGGCCGAACCGGGACCGGGGCCTGGCCGTCGACCCGGCGCTGTTCACCACCGACGCCAACGACCTGGTGAAACGTGCCGACATCGTCGTCGAGACGATCGGCGGCATCGAACCGGCGCGAACCCTGATCCTCGAGGCCATGGAGCAGGGCGCCGGGGTGGTCACCGCGAACAAGGCGCTGCTCGCCGAGGACGGTCCGACCCTGTACGAGGCGGCCGAGCGCAACCGGGTCGACCTCTACTACGAGGCCGCCGTCGCCGCCGCGATCCCGCTGGTCCGCCCGCTGCGCGAGTCCCTGGCCGGTGACCGGGTGCTGCGGGTCCTCGGCATCGTCAACGGCACCACGAACTACGTGCTCGACAAGATGCGCTCGACCGGGATGGGGTTCGCCGAGGCGGTCGCCCAGGCGCAGGCCCTCGGGTACGCCGAGGCCGACCCCACCGCCGACGTCGAGGGCTTCGACGCCGCGGCCAAGGCGGCGATCCTCGCCTCGATCGCCTTCCACACCCGGGTCGGCGCGAACGACGTCCACCGCGAGGGGATCACCGGCGTCACCGCCGGGGACATCGTCTCCGCCGAGGCGATGGGCGCCGTGGTCAAGCTGCTCGCCATCTGCGAGCGGACCCGGGACGCCGACGGCGTCGAGGGCGTCTCGGTCCGGGTCCACCCCGCGATGATCCCCGGGGACCACCCGCTGGCCGGGGTCCGCGAGGCCTACAACGCCGTCTTCGTCGAGGCCGAGGCCGCCGGGGAGATCATGTTCTACGGCCGTGGTGCCGGCGGGCAGCCGACATCCAGCGCGGTTCTCGGTGATGTGATCACCGTGGCCAGGAACCGGGTCTCCGGCGGCAGGGGGCCGGGGGAGTCCGCGTACGCCGACCTGCCCATCAAGACCATGGGTGAGGTGCCGACGCGGTACCACATCAGCCTGGACGTCGAGGACCGTCCGGGTGTCCTCGCCCAGGTGGCGAGGGTCTTCGCGGAGCACGGGGTCTCCATCGAGACGGTGCGCCAGCAGCAGTCGCCGGTGCGGGAGCCGATGCCTCCCACGGCCAGGGCAGCGCTGGTGGTCGTCACGCACACGGCTCCCGACGCCGCGCTGGCCGCGACCGTCGAGGCACTGGCAGAACTGGACGTCGTCGACGCCGTGACGAGCGTCATGCGTGTGGAGGGTGAGAACTGATGGCCCGGCAGTGGAGAGGCGTCATCGAGGAGTACCGCGACCGGCTCCCGGTCGGTGCCGGGACGCCGGTGGTGAGCCTGCGCGAGGGCGGCACCCCGCTGGTGCGCGCCCGGGTGCTCTCCGAGCGGACCAGTTGTGACGTCTGGGTCAAGTTCGAGGGCGCCAACCCGACCGGGTCCTTCAAGGACCGCGGGATGACCATGGCCATCTCCAAGGCGGCCGAGGCGGGTGCCCGGGCCGTCATCTGCGCCTCCACCGGCAACACGTCGGCCTCGGCCGCCGCCTATGCGACCGCGGCCGGGATGACCTGCGCGGTGCTGGTCCCCGACGGCAAGATCGCCATGGGCAAGCTGAGCCAGGCCGTGGCGCACGGCGCGACCCTGCTCCAGGTCGACGGCAACTTCGACGACTGCCTGACCCTGGCCCGCAAGCTCGCCGAGTCCTACCCGGTCGAGTTGGTGAACTCGGTCAACCCGTTCCGGATCGAGGGGCAGAAGACCGCCTCGTTCGAGATCGTCGACCTGCTCGGCGACGCCCCGGATATCCACTGCCTGCCGGTCGGCAACGCGGGCAACATCACCGCCTACTGGAAGGGCTACGTCGAGTACCGGGCCGAGGGGAAGGGCGCCGTCCGCTCGGCCACCGGCGAGCCGGGCCCGGCGACGAAGCTGCCCCGGATGTGGGGGTTCCAGGCGGCAGGCGCGGCGCCCATCGTCCTCGGCCACCCGGTGGACAACCCGGAGACCATCGCGACGGCGATCCGGATCGGCAACCCGGCGTCCTGGCGCCAGGCCGTCGAGGCCCGTGACACCTCCGGCGGCCTCATCGACGTCGTCACCGACGAGGAGATCCTCTCCGCCCACCGGCTGCTGTCCGCCGAGGTGGGCCTGTTCGTCGAGCCGGCCTCCGCGGCGAGTGTCGCGGGCCTGCTGAAGTGCCACGCCGCCGGACTCCTCGACCCCGGTCAGACGGTGGTCTGCACGGTGACCGGGCACGGGCTGAAGGACCCGCAGTGGGCGCTGCGCGGCCCGGACGGCGCCGAGATCGTGCCGGTCCGCATCCCGGTGGACGCACACTCGGCGGCCGGGGCCATGGGGCTGGAGGGCTGAGGTGACGGGAGGGTCACCGGGCAGCGGGCTTCCGGAGGGGATCCAGCCCGGGGTCAGGACCGTCCGGGTCCCGGCGTCCAGCGCCAACCTGGGACCGGGGTTCGACAGCCTCGGCCTCGCCCTCGCCGTGCACGACGTCGTCCACGTCGAGCCGCTACCGGCCGGGCTGGAGATCGAGGTCCACGGTGAGGGTGCCGCCGAGGTGCCCCGTGACGAGAATCACCTCGTGGTCCGGGCGCTGCGCGCCGGGCTGGCCCACGCTGGCGTCACCCAGCCCGGGCTGCGGCTGGACTGCCACAACGCCGTGCCGCACGGGCGCGGCCTCGGGTCCTCGGCGTCCGCGGTCGTCGCCGGCCTGGTCGCGGCGCGGTCCCTGCTCACCGACGCCAGGCCGTTGGACGACGACACGGTGCTCGACCTCGCCGAGGGCTTCGAGGGGCACCCGGACAACGTGGCGGCGTCCCTGTTCGGCTCCTTCACGGTGTCCTGGGTCGACGCGGAGCCCCGCCGCCCCAGGGCCGTGCGGCTGGAGGTGCACCCGGACGTCGTGCCCGTGGCCTGCGTCCCCGCCGAGGAACTGTCGACGTCGAAGGCCAGGGCCATGCTCCCGGCCGAGGTGCCGCACGCCGACGCCGCGTTCAACGCGGGCAGGGCCGCCCTGCTCGTCGAGGCGCTGACCCGACGTCCCGAACTGCTGCTTCCGGCGACCGCGGACCGGCTGCACCAGGAGCAGCGGGCATCCGCCATGCCGGCCGCCGTTGACCTCGTGCACAGGCTCCGCGCCGAGGGACTCGCCGCCGTCGTCTCGGGCGCCGGTCCGACGGTGCTCGTCTTCACGGTGGGCGCGGCCGCCGTTGCCTCGGTCGATGTGATCGCGGGGTCACGCTGGCGGGTCCTCACCCCGGGAGTCGACACTCAAGGCACCTGTTTGATTGCGGAGAGTAGTATTCTCACCTGATCGGTTGCCGAAGAGGACACAGGGCGTCGACACGACGGCCGGCGGCCTTCGCCATGATGCCGCGCGGTGTTACAGTGACTACCGCAGCCGCAGGTGGGCTCTGAACAAGCCGACAATGGTCTTGATGCACGAGCCCCCGCCCGCAATCACCGATATCCCTGGAACACGTCCAGGCGTGCTGTGTGGTCGCGGCTGTCCATCGTCCGGGCTCCCACCGGACGTCGACCTGTCAGACGTGATGCGACATCGCGGCTGACAAGGGGGAAGGACCCTTCGTGACAGACACCACCGAGATCACCGCCGAGGAGCCCATGCCCGAGGCTGGATCCGGCTCCCACGTCAACCTGGCCGCGTTGCGACTGCCGGAGCTCCAGGCCGTCGCCATGCAGCTCGGGATCAGCGGGACGGCGCGCATGCGCAAGTCCGACCTGGTAGAGGCGATCCAGGCGCAGCAGGACGGTCGGGCGGTCTCCGGGGGAGCGGTCACGACCTCGAGGCGTCCGCGGCGCGCGGAGGCTCCCGTCGGTCCTCCGGTCGTGCCCGCGGAGCAGCCGCAGCTCGACGTGCCCGTGACGGGCGGGGCCGTCGCCGAGGACCAGCCGCAGGCCGCCGCGCCGGAGACGGCTCCGGCCACGGTCCCGGTTCCCGCGGAGACGGCGGCGCAGGAGACCGCTGCTCCCGGCGAGCAGGCCCCGACCGGTGCGACCGCTCCGGCGGAGGCGCAGGCTCCCGAGGCGCCGGCCGGTTCCGTCAACGGAACCCCGGCCGAGGCGCCGGCCACGACGGACGCGTCCGGGGCGACGGACGCTCCCGCTGCCGCGGCGGCCCCGGCGACCGAGACCACGACCGAGACCACGACCGCGACCGAGACCACGACCGGCGAGGCTCCGAGCGGCCGGGAGCAGAGCAACGGCACGTCCGACGGTGCGGCTGCGGCCGGGACGGAGACCGCCCCGGCGACGGAGGCGATCGGCGACGCCGCGGAGGCTCCTGCCGCGGAGCGGCGGGGCGGCGAGCAGCAGGCCCGCGCGCGCCGCGACGGCGACGGCGACGGGCAGCGCGAGCAGCGCCGGGAGCCCCGGCAGCGGGACGGCCGGCAGCGGGACGGGCAGGGCCAGCGTGGCGACGGCCACGCCTCGCGCGGCGAGGGCCAGCGCGACGGCCAGGGCCAGCGCGACGGTCAGGACGACGACGACGACGGCGAGAACCGCGGCAGGCGGCGGCGTGGCCGCTACCGCGACCGCAAGCGTCGCCAGCGCGGCGGCGAGGGCGGTGGCGGCACCGCGGGCGGCGACGAGCCCGAGCTCACCGAGGACGACGTCCTCGTCCCGGTCGCCGGCATCCTCGACGTCCTCGACAACTACGCCTTCCTGCGCACCTCCGGGTACCTGCCCGGCCCCAACGACGTCTACGTCTCCCTCGGCCAGGTGAAGAAGAACGGCCTGCGCAAGGGCGACGCCGTGCGCGGCGCGGTCAGGGCCCAGCGCGAGGGCGAGCAGCAGCGGCAGAAGTTCAACGCCCTGGTGCGCATCGACGAGATCAACGGGGCGACCTCGGAGGAGGCGCGCAGCCGCGCGGAGTTCGGCAAGCTCACTCCGCTGTACCCGCAGGAGCGGTTGCGGCTGGAGACGGAGCCGAACCAGATGAGCACCCGGATCATCGATCTGGTCGCGCCCATCGGCAAGGGCCAGCGCGGGCTCATCGTGTCGCCGCCGAAGGCGGGCAAGACCCTGATCCTCCAGGCCATCGCCAACGCGATCACGCGCAACAACCCCGAGTGCCACCTCATGGTCGTCCTCGTCGACGAGCGGCCGGAGGAGGTCACCGACATGCAGCGCACGGTCAAGGGCGAGGTCATCGCCTCGACCTTCGACCGGCCGGCCGACGACCACACGGCGGTCGCCGAGCTGGCGATCGAGCGGGCCAAGCGGCTCGTCGAGCTGGGCAACGACGTCATCGTCCTGCTCGACTCGATCACCCGGCTCGGGCGCGCCTACAACCTGGCCGCCCCGGCCAGCGGACGCATCCTCTCCGGTGGTGTCGACTCCAGCGCCCTGTACCCGCCCAAGCGGTTCTTCGGCGCCGCCCGGAACATCGAGCACGGCGGCTCGCTGACCATCCTGGCCACGGCGCTGGTGGAGACCGGCTCCAAGATGGACGAGGTCATCTTCGAGGAGTTCAAGGGCACCGGGAACATGGAGCTGCGGCTGAGCCGCCAGCTCGCCGACAAGCGGATCTTCCCCGCCGTCGACGTCAACGCTTCCGGTACCCGGCGTGAGGAGATCCTCATGTCGAAGGAGGAGCTGAGCATCGTCTGGAAGCTGCGCAGGGTGATGGGCGCCCTCGACCCGCAGCAGGCCATCGAGCTGCTGCTGGACCGGGTGAAGCAGACCAAGAGCAACGTCGAGTTCCTCATGCAGGTGCAGAAGACGACCCCCGTCCCCGGCCGGGGTGACGACGACTGAGGGACCGCACGCCCACGGCACGGGCGGAACGGACCGCTGACGGGTGCGCACGCCCGGCGGAACACCCGCCGGGCATCAGCCGTTGACCTCCGGGCCGGTGCCGGAGGACGCGGTGCAGGACGCGCCTGCCGGCTCTGGCAGACTGGTCGGCGGTTCCGGTTCACGTCGGTACGACGACGACCCGGCGACCCGAGACATCGAGGAGTGAGATGAAGAGCGGGATCCACCCCCAGTACGTGGCGACCCAGGTGACCTGCACCTGCGGGAGCACCTTCACCACGCGGAGCACGTCGAAGTCCGGTGTGATCCACGCCGACGTGTGCAGCCAGTGCCACCCCTTCTACACCGGCAAGCAGAAGATCCTGGACACCGGTGGCCGGGTGGCCAGGTTCCAGCAGCGCTACGGCAAGAAGCGGGCCGGCAAGTAGGACCTCGTCGGTGCCGGTCGTCCCCGTGGGGCACGACCGGCACCGATGCTTTGTCAGGGATCATCCGCGACCGGCGATCATCCGCGGCCGGCGCCTGCCCGCGAGCCACGAGCGGACCGGGCGACGAGGGCGGCGTCGCCGGGAGCCGGTGACCAGGGACAGCGGGTCGGTGCGAGGAGGGTGCAGATGTCCGGAGGCGTCCAGACCGACGCGACGGAGGCGGCCGTCGAGCCGCTGCTGCGCGAGTACGAGGAGCTGCAGGTCCGGCTGGCCGACCCCGCCGTGCACGCCGACGTCGCGACCGCGCGGAGGCTGGGCAGGCGGCACGCCGAGCTGTCGGTCGTCGTCGAGGCGTACCGGACCCTGCGGAGGGCCGAGGGGGACCTGACCGCGGCCCACGAGCTCGTGACCGAGGGCGCCGGGGGCGCCACCGGATCGGCGCAGGACACCGCCCTCTCCGAGGAGGTCGCGGAGCTGGCCGGGGCGGTCGCCGCGGCCAGGGAGCGGCTGCGGAGCCTGCTCATCCCGCGCGACCCCGACGACGACAGGGACGTCATCCTCGAGATCAAGGCGGGCGAGGGCGGCGAGGAGTCGGCCCTGTTCGCCCACGACCTGCTGCGGATGTACCTCCGCTACGCGGAGCGCAGGGGCTGGCGCACCGAGGTGCTCGACAGCACCGAGAGCGACCTCGGCGGGCTCAAGGACGTCGCGGTGGCGGTGAAGTCGCGCGGGGTCCCGACCCCGGGCGAGGGCGTGTGGGCCCGGCTGAAGTACGAGGGCGGGGTGCACCGGGTGCAGCGGGTGCCGGTCACCGAGTCGGCCGGCCGGATCCACACCTCGGCGGCCGGGGTGCTGGTGCTCCCCGAGGCCGACGAGGTCGGCGAGATCGAGATCGATCCGAACGACCTGCGCGTCGACGTCTTCCGGTCCTCGGGACCCGGCGGCCAGAGCGTCAACACCACCGACTCCGCCGTCCGGATCACCCACCTGTCCACCGGCATCGTCGTCTCCTGCCAGAACGAGAAGTCCCAGCTGCAGAACAAGGAGCAGGCGCTGCGGATCCTGCGGGCCCGGCTGCGGGCGCTGGCCCAGGAGGCGGCTGACGCCGAGGCGTCGCAGGCCCGGCGCTCGCAGGTGCGCACCGTCGACCGCTCCGAGCGGATCCGCACCTACAACTTCCCGGAGAACCGGATCGCCGACCACCGGACCGGCTACAAGGCGTACAACCTCGACCAGGTCCTCGGCGGCGACCTGGACGCCGTCATCACCTCCTGCGTCGCGGCCGACGAGGCGGCCCGGCTGGCCGGCTCGTGAACCGTCGGCGCAGGCGGCAGCCGTCGGGGGGCGTCGTGACCGGACGTCGCGAGCGGCACCGCGGAGCGGTGACCGTCGGCGGTCCGGCGTGACCGGCCTGCGGGAGCTGGTGGACGCGGCGCGGGGCGACCTCGCCGCAGCCGGGATCGCCGGGGCGCGGGCCGAGGCCGAGCTGCTCGCCGCGCACGCGCTCGGGCTCGGCCGGGGCGAGCTCACCGCGGCGGCCCTCCGCGGTGCGGACGTGGACGGCGCGACGGCCGCGGCCGTGACCGACCTGGTGGCCCGGCGGTGCTCCCGGGTGCCGCTGCAGCACCTGACCGGGCGGGCGCCGTTCCGCGGGCTCGACCTCGCGGTCGGCCCCGGGGTCTTCGTGCCCCGGCCGGAGACCGAGGTGGTCGCGGGGATCGCCGTCGCGGAGGCCGCACGGGTCGCGGCCACCGGGGCCGAGCCCCTCGTCGCCGACCTGTGCGCCGGCTCGGCGGCGATCGCGCTCGCCGTCGCGACGGAGGTCCCCGAGGCCAGGGTGCTCGCCGTCGAGGTGGACCCGGACGCGCTGGCCTGGGCCCGGCGGAACGTCGAGGAGCTGGGGCCGGCCGGTCGGGTCGACCTGCGCCTCGGTGACGTCATCGGCTGCGCGACCCGGGTGGCGGTGGACTGGGTCGGCCACGCCGACGTCGTGGTGGCGAACCCGCCGTACATCCCCCCGGACGCGGTGCCGCGCGACGCGGAGGTCCGTGACCACGATCCGGCCATCGCCCTCTACGGAGGGGGCGAGGACGGTCTCGCCGTCCCCGCCGCCGTGGTCGCGGCGGCGGCCGAGCTGCTCCGGCCCTGCGGACTCCTGGTCATGGAGCACGCCGAGGACCAGGGACCGGCGACCCGGCGGTTGGCCGGCGGCGACGGCTGGGCGGAGGCCGGCACCGCGCGCGACCTCACCGGGCGCCCTCGGGCACTCGTGGCCAGGCGCGCCGGAGCCGACGACCAGGGGGCGATCCCCGGCGACCGGCCCCGCGGATGACACACTCGCTGCCGTGAGCATCCGCTTCGACTGTTCCGAGCCGACGCAGCGGAGCCGCGGTATCACCCGCGCGGCGCAGGCGGTGTCGGCGGGGGAACTGGTCGTCCTGCCGACGGACACCGTCTACGGGATCGGCTGCGACGCCTTCTCGCCCCCCGGCGTCGCCGACCTGCTGGTCGCCAAGGGCCGCGGTCGCGCCATGCCGCCACCGGTGCTGGTGCCGAGTCTGCGCACCCTCGGCGGCCTGGCCAGCCAGGTCTCCCCGGAGGTGCGCGCCCTCGCCGAGCGGTTCTGGCCGGGAGCGCTGACCGTCGTCTGCCGGGCCCAGCCCACCCTGGACTGGGACCTCGGCGACCTCGACGACACGGTGGCCGTGCGGATGCCGCTGCACCCGGTCGCCCTCGAACTGCTGGACCGGACCGGACCGATGGCTGTGAGCAGCGCCAACCTCAGCGGCCGGCCGGCAGCGACCAGCTACGCCGAGGCCCAGGAGCAGCTCGGCGACGAGGTCGCCGTGTATCTCGACGCCGGCCCGTCGCCGGGGAACGTGCCGTCCACGATCGTCGACGGGACGGCCGAGGTGCCCCGGGTGCTCCGGCTCGGCGCGCTGTCCCTCGCGGAGCTCCGTGAGGTCGTCCCCGAGCTGCTCGGGCCGGGGGAGCACGCGGAGGCCCCGGAATGAGGGCCTACCTGTACGTCATGGTCGTCGCGGCGGCGGTCACCTACCTGATGACCCCGCTGGTCCGCCGCCTGGCCCGCCGGATCGGTGCGATCACCCCGGTCCGCGACCGCGACGTGCACACCGTGCCCATCCCGCGGATGGGCGGCACGGCGATGCTCGCCGGGCTCTGGGCGGCGTTCATCGTGGCCAGCCAGATCCCGTTCCTCAACCCGGTGTTCTCCGACACCCAGCTACCGCTCGCGGTGCTGCTCGGTGCCACCGCGGTGTGCCTGCTCGGCATCGCCGACGACCTGTGGAGCCTCGACGCCCTGACGAAGTTCGCCGGCCAGGCGCTGGCCGCGGGGATCATGGCCTGGCAGGGCATCCAGCTGCTGTGCCTGCCGATCGCGGGCATGACCGTGCTGTCCTCCGGGACGCTCCTGCTGCTGACGGTGTTCGCGGTGGTGCTCACCATCAACGCGCTGAACTTCGTCGACGGGCTCGACGGCCTGGCCGCAGGCATCGTCGGCATCGCCAGCTCGGCCTTCTTCGTCTACTCCTACCTGCTGTCCCGCTGGGACATCAGCAGGCAGGACTACTCCTCGCTGGCGACGCTCATCACCTCGGCCCTCGTCGGCTGCTGCGTCGGGTTCCTGCCGCACAACTTCCACCCGGCCCGGGTCTTCATGGGCGACAGCGGGTCCATGCTGCTCGGCCTGCTGCTCGCCACCTCGACGATCGCGATCACCAGGGACATCGACACCACCGTCGTGTCCCAGGCGCGGATCATGCCGGCGTTCATGCCGGTCGCCCTGCCCATCGCCGTGATCGCCCTGCCGCTCATGGACCTGCTGCTCGCGGTGGTGCGCAGGACGCGGGCGGGCAAGATGTTCTGGCAGCCGGACAAGATGCACCTGCACCACCGGCTGCTCGCCATCGGCCACAGCCACGTCCGCGCCGTGCTGATCATGTACGTGTGGGCGGCGATCGTGGCCTTCAGCGTCGTCTCGGTCGCCTTCATCGACCCCTACCTCGCCCTCGGTCTCGGCTCCGGCGCCGTCCTCCTCGCACTGGCGCTCACCCTCGGGCCGCTGCGGCACCTCGCCCGGCCGCGGGGCGCGGCGGGACGGCCCGCGTGACGGACCGGCGCGCGTGACCGGGGCCGTGCTCGCCGTCGCCAGCGCCGCGATCGGCGCGGTCATGGCCACCGCGGCCCTCACGCTCGGCCCGCGGCTGCTGCGGCGGGTCGGGTCGCGGAACCCGGTGGTGGTCATGGCGACGGCGCTGGGCGTCTACACGGGAACCCTGTTCCTGCTGTGGCTGGTCTACCTGGTCCTGGCCACCCAGACCTGGGTGCGTCCCCGGTACGTCGGCGGCGCGCTGCTCCTGGTGACGCTGGGCTGGACGGTCCGGCTGGCGATGGTCTCGCTGCGGGCACGGGTGCCGGTCTTCGGCGACCCCGGACCGGGGGACGGTGACCTCGGGACCGGAGGCGAGACCGGTGCCGGCCGAGCGTGACACGCCGTCCCCGGGGGGCGCTGATAGGCTCCGGACGTGGACGACAACGCCCACCGGCCCGGCGAACCGGTCGGCGAGGCCGTGGCGTGGACCGTCCTCGCATACCTCATCACCGGCCCCGCGGTCTACGGGGGGCTGGGATGGGCCCTCGACCACTGGTTGGGCACGGGGTTCCTGACTCCGATCGGCCTGGTCGCGGGCATGGCCCTCGCCGTGTGTGCGGTGGTGGTCAGGTACCGTTCGTAGTGTCCTCGTCGCATTCCCCACGTGTGGTGGCGAGGGTCGTCACGTGGAGTGAGGAGACCTCGTGAGCTTCGGGCTCCCCGCCAGTGCGGAGGGCGGATTCGAGGCCCCGAGCGCAGCCGACTTCTGGCAGCCGCTCGTCGGGGACGGCGCCTTCGCCATCACGCGAGCCTCGATCGTCCTGCTGCTCTCGGCCGCGGTGATCTCCGTGGTACTGCTGCGGGTGACCCGCAGGCTCGCCGTGGTCCCGTCCCGCGGGCAGTACCTCACCGAGGCCGTGTACGGGATGGTGCGCAACTCGGTGGCCCGCGACATCATCGGCAGCCGCGACTTCCTGCGGTACGTGCCGCTGCTGTTCACGCTGTTCGTGCTCATCCTGGCGAACAACCTGCTCGGCGTCGTCCCACCGGTGCAGTACCCCACCATGAGCCGGATCGGCTTCCCGATCGCGCTGACCCTGGTGGTGTTCGCGCTCTACCACGTCGTGGGCATCCGGAAGCACGGGTTGGTCGGCTACTTCAAGAGCTTCGTGCCCAAGGGGCTGCCGTGGGTCATCGTGGCCTTCATCTACCCCCTCGAACTCATCACCTACTTCTTCACCCGCCCGGTGACCCTGGCGCTGCGGCTGTTCGGCAACATGTTCGCCGGCCACATCCTGCTGCTGCTGTTCATCCTGGGCGGGGAGTACCTGGTGTTCGAGGCGGGCGGCCTGATGACGGTCGCCGGGGCGCTCGCCTTCGTGATGGGCTTCGTGCTCACCCTGTTCGAGATGCTCGTGGAGTTCCTCCAGGCCTACGTGTTCGTGCTGCTGGCCGCCTTCTACATCGCGGGGGCGCTCGCGGACGAGCACTGAGCCCAGCTCGCGTCCGGCGCGCGACGCGTCCGCGCCCGGCACCAGCCCCCGACGCGTACCGACTGCTCCGCCCCGCCCGACCCGACGCCGCAGGCGCCGGAACGAAAGGACAACGAGGGAGACATGGACGGCAACATCGCGATCCTCGGCTACGGCCTGTCCGCCATCGGCCCCGGCATCGGCGTCGGCCTGATCTTCGCCGCCTACATCAACGGCGCGGCGCGGCAGCCGGAGGCGAGGGGCATGCTCCAGCAGATCGCCATCCTCGGCTTCGCCCTCACCGAGGCGCTCGCCATCTTCGGTCTCGCGCTCGCCTTCGTGTTCCGCTGACCGGTGCCGGTCCGGACACCGCAACGACCGCAGGAGGAGACCCCGTGAGACTCTCAGTGATCCTGAGCGCGACCGAGGGTGGCGAGGACGAGGGCTTCTGGGCGACCGCCTACCCGATCATCCCGCACCCGGCGGAACTGATCTTCGGGTTCGTGGCGTTCGGCATCCTCTACTGGGCTGTCGCGAAGCATGTCGTGCCCCGGTTGGAGAAGGTCTTCGCCGAGCGGGCGGACGCGATCGAGGGCGGCATCGCCCGGGCCGAGCAGGCCCAGGCAGAGGCGGCCGCGGCCCTGGAGCGGTACCGCGCCCGGCTCGCGGGTGCGGAGGACGAGGCCTCCCGGATCCGCGAGGAGGCCAGGGCCGAGGGGGCGAGGATCCTCGCCGACATGCGCGAGCAGGCGAGGGTCGAGGCGGAGCGGATCGTGGCCGCAGCGCAGACCCAGGTCCAGGCCGAGCGTCAGCAGGCGATGATCCAGCTCCGTGGCGAGGCGGGCAGGATCGCCGTCGACCTCGCCTCGCGGATCGTCGGCGAGGCGCTGGAGGACGAGGTCCGTCAGCGTCGTGTCGTCGACCGGTTCCTCGCCGAACTGGAGGCGGCACCGGCCGCGGAGGCCGGGACGTCGGGCGGGCGAGGGTGATGAGGGGCGTCAGCAGGGACTCCCTCCACCACGGCCAGCGTCGGCTGGCGGTGCTGCTCGCCGCGGGCGGCACCCGGACCGACCCGGTCCGGGTCGGCGAGGAGTTCTTCGGGGTGGTCGGCGTGCTGGCGGACAACCCCGGCCTGCGCCGCGCCCTCACCGACCCGTCCTGGTCGGCCGAGGCGAGGACGGGGCTGGTCACCCGGCTCTTCGCGGGGCGGATCGGCGCGGTGACGCTGGAGCTGCTGATCGAGCTGGTCCGGGCCAGGTGGTCGGAGGCGGGCGACCTCATCGAGGCCGTCGAGACGCTCGGGGTGTCGGCCGTCCTCAGCGCGGCCGAGCGGTCGGAGCGGGTGGACGCGGTGGAGGACGAGCTCTTCCGGTTCGCCCGCGTGGTGGCGGGGGATCCCGGGCTTCGGGACGCCTTCTCCGCCCGTACCGTCGGCGCCGAGCGGAAGGCCGCTCTGGTCCGCAGACTGCTGGAGGGCCGGGCGGCCCCGGAGACGCTGATGCTCGTCGAGCAGGCGGTCCTGAGGCCACGGGGACTGCGCGTGGAGCAGGTCCTGCACCGCTTCGTCGCGGCCGCGGCCGAGCGCAGGACCCAACTGGTCGCGCACGTCGTCGTGGCCGTCGCGCCGACGCCGAAGCAGCGGGAGCGGTTGACCGCGGCACTGTGTCGGTTGTACGGCCGGCCGATCCGGCTCACCGTGGACGTCGACCCGCGGGTGGTCGGCGGGATGCGGGTCCGGGTGGGCGGCGAGGTCGTGGACGGGACCGTCTCCAGCCGGCTGGACGACGTCGCCAGGAGACTGGCCGGGTGACGACCGGCCGACGGGACGTGCCGCCGGGGCCCCGGCGGTTGGACGAGAACGTGACGAGACGAGAGAGCAGGGACGAGCGATGGCGGAGCTGACGATCCGTCCGGAGGAGATCCGGGACGCCCTGGACGCCTTCGTCCGGTCGTACGAGCCCGGGACGGCCTCCCGCGAGGAGGTCGGACGGGTCACCGAGGCCATGGACGGCATCGCCAGGGTCGAGGGCCTGCCATCGGCGATGGCCAACGAGCTGCTGCGGTTCGAGGACGGCACCCTGGGGCTGGCGCTGAACCTCGACGTGCGCGAGATCGGCGTCGTCGTCCTCGGCGAGTTCCGGGGGATCGAGGAGGGGCAGCCGGTGCACCGCACCGGTGAGGTGCTCTCGGTCCCGGTCGGTGACGCCTTCCTCGGCCGGGTGGTCGACCCGCTGGGCGTGCCGATCGACGGGCTCGGCGACATCGAGACCACCGAGCGCCGTCCGCTCGAGCTCCAGGCGCCGACCGTCGTCCAGCGGCGCAGCGTGAACGAGCCGCTGATGACCGGGATCAAGGCCATCGACTCGATGACGCCGATCGGCCGCGGCCAGCGGGAGCTCATCATCGGTGACCGGCAGACCGGCAAGACGGCCGTCGCCATCGACACGATCATCAACCAGCGTGACGACTGGCTGTCCGGTGACCCGGCCCGCCAGGTGCGCTGCATCTACGTGGCCATCGGCCAGAAGGGCACGACGGTCGCCGGGGTGCGCCGGGCGCTCGAGGACGCCGGGGCGCTGGAGTACACCACGATCGTCGCCGCCCCGGCCTCCGACCCGGCCGGGTTCAAGTACCTGGCCCCCTACACCGGGTCGGCCATCGGCCAGCACTGGATGTACGCCGGCCGGCACGTGCTCATCATCTTCGACGACCTCACCAAGCAGGCCGAGGCCTACCGGGCCGTCTCGCTGCTGCTGCGCCGGCCGCCCGGCCGCGAGGCCTACCCCGGTGACGTCTTCTACCTGCACAGCCGGCTGCTGGAGCGGTGCGCGAAGCTCTCCGAGGCCATGGGCGGCGGGTCGATGACCGGGCTCCCGATCATCGAGACCAAGGCCAACGACATCTCCGCGTACATCCCCACCAACGTCATCTCGATCACCGACGGGCAGATCTTCCTCGAGTCGGACCTGTTCAACGCCAACGTCCGGCCCGCCATCAACGTCGGCAAGTCCGTCTCCCGGGTCGGGGGTTCCGCGCAGACCAAGGCGATGCGCAAGGTCTCCGGGTCGTTGCGGGTCGACCTGGCCCAGTTCCGCGCCCTCGAGGCGTTCGCCATGTTCGCCTCCGACCTCGACGCGGCCTCCCGGGCCCAGTTGGCCCGCGGCGCCCGACTGGTCGAGGTGCTCAAGCAGGGCCAGTACAGCCCGTACCCGATGGAGGAGCAGGCGGTCGCCATCTGGTGCGGCACCACCGGCCGGCTCGACGACATCCCGGTGGGCGACGTCCAGCGGTTCGAGCGGGAGCTGCTGGAGTACCTGCGCCGCGACGCCACCGTGCTGGAGACGATCCGCGAGTCGCGCGAGCTGTCGGCGGACACCGAGCGGGTGCTCGTCGAGGCGATCACGGCCTTCACGGCGACGTTCCGCACCAGCGAGGGCAGGCTCCTCGTCGTCCCGGACGACGAGGAGACCGAGCCGATGGACGTCTCCGAGGTGTCGCAGGAGAAGATCGTCCGTCAGAAGCGGGCCTGAGATGGGCACGGGTCACAGCTCGGCTCCCTCCCACCCGGTCGCCGTGACCGCCCGGGAGGCCTGACATGGGCGCTCAGCTCCGCATCTACCGGCAGCGGATCCGGTCGGTCCAGGCCACCAAGAAGATCACCCGGGCGTTCGAGCTCATCGCCTCCTCGCAGATGGTCAGGGCGCAGCAGCGGGTGGTGTCGTCCGCCCCGTACACCACGCTGCTCACCCGCGCCGTCTCCGCGCTGGCGACGCACTCGCACGAGAACCACCCGCTGACGACGGAGAAGGGGGAGATCACCCGGTCCGCCGTGCTGCTGGTCACCTCCGACCGGGGGCTCGCCGGCGCCTACTCCTCCAACGTCATCAAGGAGTCCGAGCGGCTCGTGGAGCTGCTCCGGCAGCAGGGCAGGGAGCCGGTCGTCTACATCACCGGCCGGAAGGGCGTCGCCTTCTACCGGTACCGGCGCCGGGAGATCGAGCGGGAGTGGACCGGGTTCTCCGACGCGCCGACCTTCGAGACGGCGCAGGACATTGCGCGGACCCTCATCGACGCCTTCCTCGCCGACCCGGCCGACGGCGGCGTCGACGAGATCCACGTGGTCTCCACCCGGTTCGTCAACATGGTGAGCCAGGTCCCCGAGGTCGTCCGGATGCTTCCGCTGGAGGTCGTCGAGGGGGTCGAGGCGCCGGCTCCCCACGAGGTCCTGCCGCTGTACGAGTTCGAGCCCTCGGTCCAGGTCGTGCTCGACGCGCTGCTGCCGGCGTACGTCGAGAGCAAGATCTTCAACGCCCTGCTCCAGTCGGCGGCGAGCGAGCTGGTGTCCCGGCAGCGGGCGATGAAGTCGGCGACGGACAACGCGGAGGAGCTGATCCGCCGCTACACCCGCCTGGCCAACACCGCTCGGCAGGCGGAGATCACCCAGGAGATCAGCGAGATCGTCGGTGGGGCGAACGCCCTGGCGGCCAGCGGAGCCCGGGCATGAGCCCGGGGACGAACCCGTGCCGGCCGGCGCCGTCCGGTCCGGCTCCCGCACCGACCCCCCGCACCCGCACCCGCGAGAGTGAGTGAGAGAGATGACAGCCACTGCCCTCGAGAACACCGCCGGTGCCGGCGCCGAGTCCACCGCCGTGGGACGGGTGTCCCGGGTCATCGGCCCGGTCGTCGACGTGGAGTTCCCCTCCGACGACATGCCGGACATCTACAGCGCTCTCCTCGTCGACGTGACCATGGGGGAGACGCAGCGCACCCTCACCCTCGAGGTGGGACAGCACATCGGCGACAACATGGTGCGGGCGATCTCCATGCAGCCGACCGACGGTATGGTCCGCGGCTCGTCCGTCGTCGACACCGGCGCCCCGATCTCGGTGCCGGTCGGTGACGTGACCAAGGGCCACGTCTTCAACGCCATCGGGGAGTGCCTCAACCTCAAGGACGGCGAGCGGCTGGAGGTCACCGAGCGTTGGCCGATCCACCGGTCGTCTCCGGCGTTCGACCAGCTCGAGTCGAAGACGCAGATGTTCGAGACCGGCATCAAGGTCATCGACCTGCTCACCCCGTACGTGCTCGGCGGCAAGATCGGCCTGTTCGGCGGCGCCGGGGTCGGCAAGACCGTGCTCATCCAGGAGATGATCTACCGGGTCGCGGAGAACTTCGGCGGGGTCTCGGTGTTCGCCGGGGTCGGCGAGCGCACCCGGGAGGGCAACGACCTCATCGCCGAGATGACCGAGACCGGGGTCATCGAGAAGACCGCGCTGGTGTTCGGCCAGATGGACGAGCCGCCGGGCACCCGGCTCCGGGTGGCGCTGTCCGCGCTGACGATGGCCGAGTACTTCCGCGACGTCCAGCGGCAGGACGTGCTGCTGTTCATCGACAACATCTTCCGGTTCACCCAGGCCGGGTCGGAGGTCTCGACCCTGCTCGGCCGGATGCCCAGCGCGGTGGGCTACCAGCCGACCCTGGCCGACGAGATGGGCGTGCTCCAGGAGCGGATCACCTCCACCCGCGGGCACTCCATCACGTCGATGCAGGCGGTCTACGTCCCCGCGGACGACTACACCGACCCCGCGCCGGCGACCACCTTCGCCCACCTCGACGCGACGACGGAGCTGTCCCGCGAGGTCGCCTCGCTCGGCATCTACCCCGCGGTCGACCCGTTGGCCTCGACCAGCCGGATCCTCGACCCCCGCTACATCTCCGCCGAGCACTACGCCACCGCCCTGCGGGTCAAGCAGATCCTGCAGCGGAACAAGGAACTGCAGGACATCATCGCGATCCTCGGGGTCGAGGAGCTCTCGGAGGAGGACCGGGTCACCGTCAACCGGGCCCGCAGGATCGAGCGGTTCCTGTCCCAGAACATGTACGTGGCGCGGAACTTCACCGGGATGGAGGGTTCCTTCGTCCCGCTGTCGGAGACGGTCGAGGCCTTCACGAAGATCGCTGACGGCGCCTACGACGAGTGTCCCGAGCAGGCGTTCTTCATGTGCGGCGGGCTGGACGACGTCGAGCGCCGGTGGAACGAGCTCAAGGAGCAGACGGGCGCCTGAGCCGGTGCCGGACCGGTCGGGTCCGGCACCGGCACGCCCGGGGGCCGGGTGCCCGGGGGAAGCCTGCCGCCCGGCGATCGGTCCCCCGGCCCCGGCCGCTATCCTTCCCGTCACCGCCGGTCACACCGGCGCAGGAGTCCTCTCGGAGGTCGAAGGTGCCGCTTCTGGTCGACGTGGTAGCCGCCGATCACCTGGTCTGGTCGGGTGAGGCGGCGATGGTCGTCGCCCGCACCGTCGACGGGGAGGTCGGGATCCTGCCGGGACACACCCCGGTGCTGTCCCTGCTGGCACCGGGCGACCTGCGGGTCGAGCCGCTGGACGGTGACCCGGTCGTCGCGACCCTCACCGGGGGCTTCCTGTCGGTGGACCACGACCGGGTCACGGTCGTCTCCTCCACGGCAGAGGTCGCTCCCGAGCCAGCGGATCTCTGACGAGCGGCGGGCGCCGTGGGTGAACTGCTTGTCGCCCTCGCCGTCCTCGGCGGCATCCTCGGTCTGGTCCTGCTGGGGACCGGGTTCTTCGTCCTGCGCCGCTACCTGCTGCTGCGTTCCATCGGGGTCTTCGACTGCGCGCTGCGCCGGGACAACGGTCGCAGGCAGGGGGCCTGGGCGCCGGGGATGGCGCGTTACGAGTCCGACCGGCTGGACTGGTTCCCGGTCTTCACCCTGACCCTCCGCCCGGAGCGGTCCCTGGCCAGGGCCCGGCTGGTCATCCTCGACCGCAGCGACCCGGAGGGCCTCGACGCCGTCGCCGTGATGCCGGGGGCGATCGTCGTGCGCTGCGCCTACGGGGCCGCGACGCTGGAGCTGGCCATGAACCCGCTCTCCTACGACGGGTTCGCGACCTGGCTGGAGTCCGCGCCCCCCGGGCGGAACGACCTGCTCATCTGACCAGGGCCCGCCCGACCCCGATCCGCCGGCGCACCGGGCCGACCCGGACCAGCCGACAGCCACCGGCCCCGTCGGGGCAGTCACCGGCCCCGTCGGGGCAGTCACCAGGACTGCCGGGCGATCCGGCTCAGTCGCGGCCCCCGCCGGGGGTCCACAGCACGTCGCCGGCATCTCCGTTGGCGATCCTCGCCAGGATGAAGAGTAGGTCGCTGAGCCGGTTGAGGTACCGGGCGGTGACGGGGTTGAGGCCGCCCTCGGCCGCGGTGCCGTGCTCCTGGACGGCGGCCCAGGTCGAACGCTCCGCCCGGCGCACCACGGTCCGGGCGACGTGCAGGTGTGCCGCGGCGACGGTGCCCCCCGGCAGCACGAACGAGCGCAGCGGCGCCACCAGCGCGTTGTAGGTGTCGCAGGCGCGTTCCAGTTCCTCGACGTAGACCGGGGTGATCCGCAGCGGGGGATGACGGGGTGTCTCGGTGAGGGGGGTGCAGAGATCCGCCCCGACGTCGAAGAGGTCGTTCTGCACCCGCCGGAGCAGGGCGGCGACGGCGGGGTCGAGGTCGTCCTCGGCCACCGCCAGGACCACTCCGATGGCGCTGTTCGCCTCGTCGACGTCGGCGTAGGCGATCAGACGGCTGTCGGTCTTGTGGGCGCGACTGGCATCGCCGAGGGAGGTTGTGCCGTCGTCGCCCGTCCGGGTGTAGATGCGCGTCAGGTTCACCATGACATCAACCCTAGGTCGATGATCGGACGAATGCCGACCGGATGTTCGCGGAGTGGTGACCGGGGCGCTATGGGACGAATACGATCGGTCGTCGTGGAGGCGTTCCGCGTCGTCGGGGGAGGGCAGCTGGTCGGGGCCGTGCGGGTCCCGGGGGCGAGGAACAGCGCCCTCAAGCTCATGGCCGCGACCCTGATGACCGAGGGCAGGACGACCCTCGTCGACGTTCCCGACATCGTCGACGTCGCGGAGATGGCGGGGCTGCTGCGTGCCTTCGGCTGCACGGTCGACCGCCGCCCCGACCGGGGCGTCGTCGTCGTCGACGTCCCCTCCCGCCCGGTCCCGCCCGAGGACACCGCCCGGGTGCGTTCGGTCCCGGCCTCGGTGAGCCTGCTCGGGCCGCTGCTCAACCGGTTCGGGGTGGCCGAGGTCGCCCTCCCCGCCGGGGAGATCGCCGGTGCGGGCGGCCTGGAGCCCCACGTGCGCGGTCTGGAGGATCTCGGGGCCGAGGTCACCAGGGCGACCGACCACCTGCGCGCCGTCGCCCCGCGCGGGCTGCGGGGGAGCAGGGTCAGGCTCGACTACCCGAGCGCGGCGGCGACGGAGAACCTGCTGCTCGCGGCGGTGCTTGCCGAGGGCACCAGCGTGCTGGAGAACTGCGCAAGGGAGCCGGAGGTCGTCGACCTGTGCCGGATGCTGCGCCGGATGGGCGCCCGGATCGACGGGGTCGCCACGGCGACGCTGACCGTCGAGGGCGTCGAGCGGCTGCGCGCGGTCGAGCACCGCGTCGTCCCGGACCGGATCGTGGCCGGCACCTGGGCCTTCGCCGCGGCCATGACCGGCGGCGACGTCCAGGTGCACAACGGCGAGGCCGGTCACCTGGGGCTGGTGCTCGACAAGCTCACCGCGAGCGGGGCGAAGGTGTCCGAGGTCAAGGACGGGTTCCGGGTCGAGGGACCCGAGCGGCCGCTGGCTGTCGACGTGGCGACCCTGCCCTACCCGGGCTTCCCCACCGACCTCCAGCCGTTCGTGGTCGCCCTGGACGCCGTGGCCGAGGGCACCGCCATGATCACCGAGAACCTCTTCGCGTCCCGGTTCTCCTTCGCCCGGCAGATCACCCGACTCGGGGCGAGGGTGAGCCTCGACGGGCACCACGCCCTGGTGCGCGGGGTGCCGCGACTGGCGGCTGCCCCGGTGGGCGCGACCGACATCCGCTCTTGCGCCGCCCTGGTGCTGGCGGGGCTGGTGGCGGACGGGGAGACCCTGGTCACCGGCGCGGGGCACGTGGACAGGGGGTACGACCGGTTCGAGCGCGACCTGTGTGCTCTCGGCGCCGATGTACGCCGGGTGACGGTGCCGGGGCCGGTTCGTCCCTGAGGCTGATCTCCCGGCTCCGGGCTACGGCCCCACCCGTGGGATGTCGACCATTGCCGGGTGACCGACGGCGGTGGACCCCGACCGATGTCACGAGCTCATCACGATTTCGCGCCCCGTACGGGGGGAGGACCGAGCACCTGGATAACCTGAAGTCACCAGTCTCCAACGCAAAGTGACAGGAGGGTGGCTCCACGCGTCGCTGAGTGCGGACGGGGACGGTCGCGGACGGACAGGCCGGTCGAGGTGCCGACCGAGCGTCCTCCGCGAGACGGGTGGGGGCCGGAGGACGTGATGATGCAGGGGCTGACGATCGAGGTCGTCGAGGCGGGCAGCGAGCTGGCGCTCGTGGGCAGGCTCGACACCCGCAGCGCGCCGTACGCCCGAACGTCGCTGCACCAGGCCGTCGACAGCGCCTCGGGGGATCTCGTCCTGCGGGCCGACCGGCTGGAGATCTGGGACTCCCACGGCCTCGGCGTCCTCGTCGGCGCCTACCGCAGAGCCCGGCAGCGGGGCAGGAGCCTCGTGCTCACCGGCGTCCGGCAGCGGGAGGCAAGGGTGCTCCGCAGGACCCGGCTCGACCGGTTGATCCGGGTCGAGCACCTGCCCCTCGCCGGCTGAGCCACTCGTTCGGCTCCGGGCGGGCGCCTGACGGCCTCGGCTCCCGCCGCGGGACAGGGCGGAGGGGGCGTACCCGCCCCCTCGCCCCGCAGCGTCAGGGGAGCTGGATCACACCGGCCTGAACCGCGCCGCTCTCGGCGCCCCAGTGCTGACCGGTCATGACGAAGACGAGGCCGTGACGACGTCCCGGGTGCGTCAGCGGGATGGTGATCCGGCTGTAGCCCCCGGGGATGGGGGTGGACAGGCGGGTCCACCGGTCGGGGTCACCGAGGTGACGATTGACGAAGAGGTCCTCGTCGCTGTTCGCCGTGACCACGATCGTCCCCATCGGGCCACCGGAGTCCGACCAGGACACGGTCGGGGCGGCCGAGGGGATGTAGCCGTCCTGGTCGTGGAGCACGTGGTCGGGGGCCGACCGGAACGCCTCCGGATCCTTCGCCATCCGGTAGTGGACGGCGTAGGGGTTACCGGTGTCGTCGTTCCCGTTCTCGTAGGTCAGGATCCACAGGTCGGGACGCAACTGGGCGACGGTGCTCATCCCGGGGCGCAGGTCGTAGGCGTCGTCCGCGACGTCGTCGACGACCGGCCCCCAGGCGCGCAGGTCGGTACTGGTCTGGTGCGCCAGCTTCTGCCCGTGGTCCGGGTCCCGCTGGTCGGAGTAGTAGCAGATGAGCCGGCCCCGGTGCAGCAGCAGGAACGGCTCCCACACGGGGGTGTTGCCGTTCTCCGCGACCGGCGGTCCGCCCACGGCGACCGTGCTCAGGTAGTCCCAGGTGAGCCCCTTGTCGAGACTCGCGTACACCTCGATCCTCGTGCTCGTGAAGTCCCCCACCCTGTTGCCGGAGAACAGCAGCGCGCCCTTCGGGAGACCGGCGAAGGGGCGGGGCAGTTCGTACAGGAACGGGTGGAACCACACGTCCGGGTCGTCGTCGAGGTTCGGCACGTTGCTGTACGGGCGCCAGGTGCGGCCGTAGTCGTCACTGCGGAAGATCTCGAATCCCGGAACACCGAACTGCTGGAACGTCCCCAGGAAGCTGCCCGTGTTCCCGAGCCGCACGGCGCGCGGGTACATCACCCATCCGCCGCCCGGGTCCGCAACGACCACCGGCCCGAACGGCGCCGGCGCGTGCGGAGCTCCCGGGACCTTCGGTGCGCTCCCCGGTGCTGCCCCGGGCGCGGCGGACGCCGGTCCCACCATCCCGAGGGACAGTGCGGCGAGCGCGGCCGATCCCGTTCTCAGGAGCGCCCGACGCGACACCTGGGGGACGGGGGCTGCGCCCGGCTCGGCCTCTCTCCGTGGCTGATGAGCAGGGGCACTCGACGGACGTGGAGCGCTGTCTGGCACGGCGACCTCCCTCGGGGTTCTCCCGCCCACCGGCAGCCGGCGGGGGCGGCCGACGGTGGGCGGAAAGCGACAATCGAGACAGTACTGCCTGATAAGGGTCATTGTTAACGTTCACAGTGCCCGAGTGTCGGGTGCCGGTGGGTGTCATGGTGCCGGTGGGCGGCATGGCGCCGGTGGGCGGTGGAACGTGGCGGACCGGGTGCTCAGCGGCTCCTCAACCGGTCCATGCCTCGGCCAGCCGCTCCACGATCCGTTCCAGGCGCTCCGCCGAGGTGCCCAGGTTGACCCGGACGAAGCCGTCGTCGGCGCCGAAGTCCCGACCCCTGCTGATCATGACCCGGCCCCGGGCCATGGCCAGCTCCGCGGGATGCTCCACCCCCGTGCCGCGAACGTCCAGCCAGGCCAGGTACGTCCCCTCGGGGGGCTGCCAGTGCACGGCGGGCAGCCGCTCGGCCAGCAGCCGGGAGAGCAGCGACCGCATCCGGTCGAGGTGGACGAGCAGGCCGTCCAGCCACGGGTCGCCTGCCGTGTACGCGGCCAGCGCGGCGACGATCCCCAGCGGCGAGGTCCCGTGGTTGACCATCGGCGGGACGGCGCGCAGCCTGCGCAGGTCCTCGGCGCTCCCGGCGACGATCTGCGCGCACTTCAGCCCGGCGAGGTTCCACGCCTTGGACGCCGCGACGAGGGTCGTCACCTGCCCCTCGGTGCCGTCGAGGGAGGCGTAGGGCACGTGCCGGGCTCCCGGCAGCACCAGCGGCGCGTGGATCTCGTCGCTGATCACCCGGGCCCGGTGCCGGCACACCACGTCCCGGAGCGCGGCCAGCTCCGCGGCGTCGAACACCCGCCCGGTGGGATTGTGCGGAGCGGCCAGCAGCACCGTCCTGGCCCCTGCGGCGAGGGCGGCGTCCACGGCGGCGAGGTCGAGGACGTCCCGGCCGTGCCCGTCCCCGGCGAGGGGCACGGTGATGATCGGTCGCCCGGTGAGGGCGGGGAGGTCCAGGAACGGCGGGTAGGTGGGTACCGGGACGACGACCGGGGCCTGCTCGCACAGGGTCTCCACGACGAGCCGCATCCCGGCCATGACGTCGCCGGTGAGCACGACCCGGGCAGGGTCGACGGTCCAGCCGAACCGCCGGTCGAGGAAGGCCGCCGTGGCCTCGCACAGGCCGGTCAGCCGGTCAGGGGGCGGGTAGCCGTAGCCGGACCGGTCCACGGCCTCGTGCAGGGCGTCGAGGACGGCGGGACAGGGGCGGACGTCGAGCTCGGCGACCCAGGCGGGAAGGACGTCCGGCCCCGGGTGGGCCCACTTGAGCCAGCCGGTGGCGCGCAGTTCCTCGTCGCCGAGGTCGAAGTCGGGCTCCTCGGCGCTCCGGCCGGCCGGACCTGCCGCGAGACCGGTCGAGGAGTCTGCTGAGGGACCGGTCGAGGAGTCGGCCGAGGGATCAACCGCGTGCCGGGTCGGTGGGGCGCTCACCGGCACTCCGCGACCAGGGCAGCCACCGCGTCCGCGCACCCCCAGGAGGTGGTGACGCCGCTGTCCCCGTGGCCGTAGCAGTGCACCACCGCCTCCCGTGCGTCCTCGGCTCCCTGTCTGCGGACGACGTCCAGCCGGATCTCGGGGCGCTGGGGGACCTGGCCGCTCCGGTGGCCGAGCACCGTCGCCCCCCGCAGGGCCGGGACCAGGGCTCCGGCGCTCTGGGCGAGGGCCGCGAC
>JAAYAH010000152.1 GCA_012719445.1 Actinomycetales bacterium
ACGACCTGAAGTACCTGCGCAACCCGGTGTACTCCTACGGGCCGTGGCTGTCCGTCGGGCAGGTCTCGAAGGGGGGCAAGTTCACCGACAACCCCGGCGACCCGGAGAACTGGTCGAACTCCTACACCCAGTACATCGCCGAGGCGGCCTGGCGCAGCTACCAACTGCACGGCGGCCAGCCCGGGATCGCCGCAACCCTCGCCCGGTACGCCGAGGGCGACGCCGAGGGGCAGCTCGCCAGCTACGACTCCAACGGCAACGGGGTGATCGAGTACGACTGGGGCGCGATGACCGGCAACGACGCCGACGCCGTCTCGTTCCACTGGCGTGCCGGCGCCCTGGACCGCGCCGAGACCGCCTACGTCTGGAGCGCGGCGACGGCGGCGCAGCAGGCCTACGCCCTGGTCGGCGACACCGCCAAGGCCACCGAGATGCAGGCCCTCGCCGACCGGATCCGCAACGGCGTGCTCACGACGTTGTGGAACCCCACCGACCGGCTGCTGGAGCACAGGCACGTGGCGACCAACGCCTTCGTGCCGTGGAAGGAGATCAACAACTACTATCCGTACTCGGTCGGGCTGATGCCGAACACCGAGGAGTACCGGCAGGCGCTGCGGCTCTTCGACGATCCGGCCCAGTACCCGGTGTTCCCCTTCTACACCGCCAACCAGGTCGACAAGGCCGCCGCGGCCGCGGCAGGGAACCCGGGCAGCAACAACTTCTCCACCATCAACTCCACGGTGCAGTTCCGGCTGTTCGCGTCGGCTCTGCGCAACTACCCCACCTCGTGGATCACTCCGGAGAACTACAAGCAGCTGCTGTACTGGAACGCCTGGGCGCAGGACATCGGCGGCAACACGCAGTGGCCCGACGCGAACGAGTTCTGGGCCGACTGGAACGCCGGCTCGCGGACCATCGCCTACCGGTCCTGGATCCACCACAACATCCTCGGCAGCAGCAACTGGACCGTGATCGAGGACGTCGCGGGGCTGCGGCCGCGCACCGACGGGCAGCTCGAGCTGTGGCCGATCGACATCGGGTGGCCCAACGTCATGGTGAACGACCTGCGCTACCGGAACATGGATCTCAGCATCGTCTGGGACGACCCGGCCGACGGCGTCACCCGCTACAGCGGGGTGCCGCAGGGGTACTCGGTCTACCTCGACGGCACCCGGGCGTTCACCGTGGACCGGCTGACGCACCTGCTCTACGACCCCTCGACCGGCACCGTGACGTTCCCCGGCGGCAGCGGGACGGCGAGCTTCCGCACCGCCGTGCCGGGGCTGCAGCTCCCGCAGGACGTGCGCCACACCGACGCCCGCATGGTCGACGTCCTGGCCAAGGCCGGGGTGGACCTCACCTCGACGGCCCCCAACCTGGCCGTGGGGGCCACGGCGTCCGCCTCGTACACGGCGTCCGGCACGTCCACCGCTGCGGCCGTCGACGGGTTCCCGATCAACCAGCCGATCTGGGGGACCTCGGGCTCCTCGACCGCCACCGACTGGTTCGCGCTGGACTTCGGCCGGACCCGGACCGTGGACGAGGTGCGGCTGTACGTCCGGGACGACCGGTCGGGCAACCGGTACCGGGCACCGGCCTCCTACACGGTGCAGGCGTGGAACGGTTCGGCCTGGGTCGACACCGCGTCCCAGACACGGACCCCGGCCGTTCCCCGGGCCAACTACAACCTGGTGCGGTTCTCGCCGGTGAGCACGGAGCGGCTGCGGGTGGTGTTCACCCACGCCTCCGGGTTCAGGACCGGGCTGACCGAGGTGATGGCCTTCCGCAAGGGCGGGTCCATCTCGACGACCACGACGACCACGACGACCCCGTCGACAACGACGACCACGACCCGCCCGCCGACGCCGACCACCACCCGGACAACGACAACGCCCTCGACCACGACGTCGCCCTCGACCACGACGACACCCACGACCACGACGACACCCACGACCACGACGACACCCTCGCCCCGGACGACCGTGCCGGCCGGGTGCTCCGCCGTCGTCCGGACCGTCGGCCAGTGGCCGGGCGGGTTCCAGGGGGAGATCCTGGTCACCAACCAGGGCTCGGTGCCGCTCGACGGCTGGACGGTGACGTTCGCCTTCCCGGACGGTCAGACGATCAGCCAGCTCTGGGGCGGCACCCACAGCCAGTCGGGTCAGAACGTGGCCGTGGTCAATGCCCCGTGGAACGGCTCGCTCGCTCCCGGGACGACGACCACCGCGGGGTTCCTCGGGACCTGGACCGGAGCCAACGGCGCCCCGACCGGGGTGGCCTGCCGATAGTGCTCCCCGGAGCCCCGGCATCGCGTCGTCGGGTGTCGTGATCGCTGTCTCTGAGCCGGACCGGTCGCGAGGGCGGTCGTTCCGGCTCCGAGACGACGATCACCTGGCCACCGAGGCGGCCGGTCACCCGCGAGAGCCCGCGCCGTGCCCGGATGCCTGCCGGTGCCCGCACGTGGCGGGTGGTCCCGTCGCCGCGGGTCAGGTCTCCGGCGGCAGACCGGCGGCATCCCGGTCGAGGAACCACACCGTCGCCCGACGGCCCCGTGGCCGCGCGGCGGGGAGCAGCCGGGCGGTTCCGACGACGGGGGGTACCCGGCCGGGTCCGACCGGGGGAGTCTCGCCGGTGGCCGGTCCCCGGTCCCCGGTCCCTCCGGACGGTGACGTCAGCGCCTCCGCCACCGCGGCGGCCTTGGCCGATCCCGCGGCGAGCAGCCACACCTCGCGGGCGTGGCACAGCGCGGGCACGGTGAGCGAGACCCGGACCGGTGGCGGCTTGGGGGACTCCCGGACGCCGACGACGGCGGTGTCGGTGACGGCGAGCGCGGGATGCCCGGGGAACAGCGACGCGACGTGGCCGTCCGGTCCCACCCCGAGCAGGAGGACGTCGAAGACCGGCAGCGCGCCGGCGACCGGCCGACCCTCGAGGCGCCCCTGCGGGGGGTGTCCCGCGGCGGCCCGCAGCAGCTCGGCGTAGCCGCGGGCCGCGGCGTCGACGTCGTCGCCGGGTGGTCCGTCGGCGGGCGGCATCGGGTGCACCCGGGCGGGATCCAGCGGCAGCCGGTCCAGCAGGGCGGTCCTGGCCTGGGTCTCGTTGCGGTCCGGGTGCCCGGAGGGCAGGAACCGCTCGTCGCCCCACCACAGGTCGACGGACCCCCAGTCGACGGAGCCGACGTCCGGGTGGTGCGCCACGGCGGCGAGGGAGGCGATCCCGACACCGCCCCCGGTGAGGACGACGTGGGCCCGGCCGCGGGAGACTGTCGCGGCCCGGATCCGGTCGAGGAGGTCCACCGCGACCGCTCGTGCCAGCGCGTCAGGATCCGGGTGCACGACCACCCGTGGCGCGGGCGCGTTCATCCGCAGCCTCCCGGTTCCGGGGGCCGACCGCCGGTGACGAGCGGGAGCCCCTGGGTCAGGACCTCGCCGTAGACCTCGTCGGGATCCATCCGCCGGAGCTCCTCGGCGAGGCAGTCCCGGTCCTGCCGCGGGGCGAGGGCGATCCGGCGGGGCGGCTGCCCCGGCTGGACCAGCAGCGCGACGTCCTCGCCGTTCGGCCGGAGCAGGGAGACCGGGCCGGAGGCGCGCTCCAGGACCACCTCGAGGACCCCGGTCCCCGGTTCGCTCCGTTCCCTCGTCACCGGGCAGGCGAGGGCCGACCCCAGCCAGGCCGCCAGCAGGTCCGCGCTGGCGCTGTCCGATCCGCCGGTGACCGTCACCGCGGTGACCGGGTCGTCCGGCGGCTCGTCGAGAGCTGCGGCGAGGACCGCCCGCCAGCGGGTGATCCGGGTCCAGGTGAGGTCGGTGTCCCCGGGGACGTACCGCTCGGCTCGCCGCTGCAGCTCGCCGACGGGGGTGTCGCAGTTCGCCGCGTCGGTGATCCGGCGCTGAGCCATCGCCCCGATGGGGTCCTCCGCGGGCACGGTGGGGGCCTGTCCCGGCCACCAGGCCACGACGGGGGCGTCCGGCAGCAGCAGCGGGACGACGACGCTGTCGCCGTGGCCCGCCAGCGGCCCGCGCAGGCGCAGCACGACCACCTCGCTGGCCCCGGCGTCCCCGCCGACCCGGATCTGGGCGTCGAGTGCCGGCTCGGCCTCCGGGTCACCGGGCACCACGGGCAGCACCCGGCACGGGTGTTCCCGGCTCGCGGCGTTGGCCGCTTCGACAGCCCGTTCGACGAGGTGCTCCGGAGTGACGATCACCAGGGTCATCACCCGGCCGAGCGCGATGGCTCCGCCGGTGTCGCGCAGCTCGACGAGCCTCCGGTTGATCTCACCGGTGGTGGTGCGGGGAAGGTCGACGATCACGGGCGTCTCCAGGACCGGCCGTCACGGGCCATCATCGCGTCGGCCGAGGCGGGCCCCCAGGTGCCGGCCGGGTAGGGGTCGGGCCGGCCCTGGGCCGACCAGAAGTCGATGATCGGGTCGAGGATCCGCCAGGAGAGCTCGACCTCCTCGTGCCGGGGGAACAGCGGGGGCTCGCCGAGCAGGACGTCGAGGATGAGCCGCTCGTAGGCCTCAGGCGAGGACTCGGTGAACGAGTGGCCGTACCCGAAGTCCATGGTGACGTCGCGGACCTCCATGGCGGTCCCCGGGACCTTCGAGCCGAACCGGATGGTGACCCCCTCGTCCGGCTGGACCCGGATCACCAGCGCGTTCTGGCCCAGCTCCTCGGTCGCGGTGCTCTCGAAGGGCAAGTGGGGGGCCTGGCGGAAGACCACCGCGATCTCGGTGACCCTCCGGCCGAGCCGCTTCCCGGTGCGCAGGTAGAAGGGCACCCCGGCCCAGCGCCGGGTGTCGATGTCCAGCCGCACCGCCGCGTAGGTCTCGGTGCACGAGTCCGCGGGGATGCCGCGTTCGTCGAGGTACCCGACGACCTGCTCGCCGCCCTGCCAGCCGCCGGTGTAGTGACCGCGGGCGGTGTGCGCGGCGAGGTCCGGAGGCAGGCGCACGGCGGAGAGCACCTTCTCCTTCTCGGCGCGCAGGTCGCGGGCGTCGAAGGAGACCGGCTCCTCCATCGCGGTCAACGCGAGGAGCTGGAGCAGGTGGTTCTGGATGACGTCGCGGGCGGCGCCGATGCCGTCGTAGTACCCGGCCCGGCCGCCGATCCCGATGTCCTCGGCCATGGTGATCTGCACGTGGTCCACGTAGTGGGCGTTCCAGATCGGCTCGAAGAGCTGGTTGGCGAACCGCAGCGCCAGCAGGTTCTGCACCGTCTCCTTGCCGAGGTAGTGGTCGATCCGGAACACCGCGTCCTGGGGGAACACCGAGCCGATGATGTCGTTCAGCTCGTGCGCCGACGCCAGGTCGTGCCCGAACGGCTTCTCGACGACCACCCGACGCCACTGGTCGCCGTTGCTCGCCGAGAGCCCCGAGCGGGCCAGCTTCCTGATCACGACGGGGAAGGAGGCGGGCGGGACCGACAGGTAGAAGGCGTGGTTGCCGCGGGTGCCCCTGACCCGGTCCAGGTCCGCGATGGTCTCGGCGAGGACGTCGAAGGCGTGGTCGTCGCCGAAGTCGCCGGGGACGAACCGGATGCCCTCCACGAGCTGTCGCCACACCGAGTCCCGGAACGGGGTCCTGGCGTGCTCGCGGACGGCGTCCTGGACGACCTTCTCGAAGTCCTGGTCCGCCCAGTCCCTCCGGGCGAAGCCCACCAGGGCGAACCCCGGTGGGAGCAGCCCGCGCTGGGAGAGGTCGTAGACGGCCGGCATGAGCTTCTTGCGGGCCAGGTCGCCGGTGACCCCGAAGATCACCAGGCTTCCCGGTCCGGCGATCTTCGGAAGGCGCTTGTCCCGCTCGTCGCGCAGCGGGTTGCCCTGGCGGGGGGCACCGTCGCGCGGGGTGGTGGAGGCGGTCACCTGCCGGCCCGCCCGGCGGCCGTTCGGGAGAGAGTACGGATCACATGGTCGAGTCCAGCGTTCCTGTCGCTCAGGTGCAACCGGAGGACCGGCAGGCCGAGCTCCGCGAGCACCTGGGCGTCGCCGGCGGCCTGGGCGGCCACGAGCTCCCCGAAGCTGAACGGCCGACCGGGGACCGGCAGGTCCTCCACGACGGCGGCGGTGATCTGCAGGTGGACACCCCGGCTCGGCCCGCCCTTGTGGTACTGGCCGGTGGAGTGCAGGAACCGGGGGCCCCAGCCGAAGGTCACCGGGCGACCGGTCCTGGCGGCGAGCTGGTCCCTCACCCCGGCCAGTTCGGCGTCGTGGTCCCGGTCCAGGAAGGCGGTCATCGCGAGGTACCCGACCGGTGAGAGCCGGTCGAGCAGTGCGTCGACGGCGTCGGCGAGATCGGCGGCACGCGGGCCGAGCAGGCCGGGGGTCGCCCTGATCTCGACCGGGCCGTCGACGAGGTCGGCCGGGACCGGTGCGGGCCGGGCGTCGAGCAGGCCGAGGGCGGCTCGCTTCGCGCTCTCCACATCGGGCTGGTCGAAGGGATTGATCCCGAGGAGCCTTCCGGCGACGGCGGTCGCGTGCTCCCAGAGCAGGAACTGGGCCCCGAGCGGTCCGGCGACCGTGACCCCGGGGGCTGTGGGGTTGTTGCCGATCGACTCCTCGAAGCTCTCGACGGCGGTGTCCTCCGGTTCCCGGCCGACCGACCCCACGCCGTCGGCGTCCCCGACGCCGAGCGGGTCGTCGACTCCCTCCGGGCCGACGAGCCGGACCACCAGCGCGTCCGCGGGGGTGTGCACCACCTCGGGAGCCCTGGGGTCCTCCACCACCACCGGGAGCAGACCGGTCCCGTCCTTGCCGGTGGACTCCGCGAGAAGCTGCTCCGCCCAGTCGGCGAAGCCGACGATCTCCGAGCCCTCGTCGACGATGACGAGCTTGTCCCGCAGCGGGAGGGTCCCGGCCAGCGCCGTCCCGAGCGCGAGTCCCGGGTTGCCCTCCGCGTCCTCGCCGAGCAGGTCGGCCACGGCCTCCGCGTCGTCGAGCAGGGTCGTCAGGTCGGCACCGGCCAGCCCGGACGGCACCAACCCGAACGCCGTGAGAGCGGAGAACCGCCCGCCCACCTGCGGGTCGCCGTGGAAGACCGCGCGGTAGCCCACCGCGACGGCCTCCCGCTCCAGCGGGGAGCCGGGGTCGGTCACCACGACGATCCGGGACGCCGCGTCGATCCCGGCGTCGGTGAACGCCCGCTCGAAGGCCCGGCGCTGGCTGTCGGTCTCCACCGTCGAGCCCGACTTGCTGGACACCACGACCACGGTCCTGGACAGGTCGACGAGCGCCGCCAGGACCTGGTGCGGGTCGGTGCCGTCGAGGACGACGAGCCCGACCCCCGCCGTCCGGGTGATGACCTCGGGAGCGAGCGAGGAGCCGCCCATCCCGCACAGCACCACCCGGTCGACGCCCTCGGCCGCGAGTTCCTCCCGCAGCCGGAGGACGTCGTCGACGAGCTTCCGTGAGGTCGTGAAGGCATCCACCCAGCCGAGCCGCTCCGAGGCCTCACGCTCCGCCGCGGGGCCCCACAGGGTGGGGTCGCGGCGGGCGATCCGGGAGGCTGCCTCGTCCATGACCAGGGTGGGGACGTGCACGGCGACGGCGTCCGCCGCGGCACCGGCCGCGGTCACCTCCAGCACGGCCGCCTGCTCGTCCCCCGCCCAGGCCACGAGCCACTCGGGAGCGTTCACCTGGCCTCCTCCGCGGACGGGGTCGCGGGTGCGGCCTCCCCGCCCAGGGCGGCCAGCTGCCCGGTGACCGTTGCCGTCAGGTCGCTCCAGCTCTGCTGGAACTTCTCCACGCCCTCCCGCTCCAGCGTCGCGATGACGTCGTCGTAGGAGATCCCCGAGCGCTCCAGATCGTCCAGGACGGCTGCCGACTCGGCGTACCGGTCCCGCACCGTGTCGCCCTCGACCTGCCCGTGGTCGACGACGGCGTCCAGGGTGGTCAGGGGCATGGTGTTCACGGTGTCCGGGGCGACCAGTTCGGTCACGTAACGGGTGTCCGGGTACCGGGGGTCCTTCACCCCGGTCGAGGCCCACAGCGGTCGCTGACGGCGGGCGCCGGAGTCGGCGAGCACCTGCCACCGGGGCGTGGCGAAGGCCTCCTCGTAGGCCTGGTAGGCCAACCGGGCGTTGGCGATCGCGGCGAGCCCGCGCAGCGCGGCGGCCTGCTCCGTACCGAGGTCGTCGAGCCTCCTGTCGACCTCGGTGTCCACCCGGGAGACGAAGAAGGAGGCGACAGAGGCGATGCCGCTGACATCCCGACCGGCCGCGACGGCGTCCTCCAGGCCGCACATGAACGCGTTGACGACCTCGCGGTACCGACCGAGACCGAAGATCAGTGTCACGTTCACGCTGATCCCCTCGGACAGCGCCGTCGTGATCGCCGGAAGACCCGCGACCGTTGCGGGGATCTTGACGAGGAGGTTCGGCCGGTCGACCCGGGACCACAGGGTCCGCGCGGCCTCGACCGTCGCCGCGGTGTCGTGCGCGAGCCGCGGGTCCACCTCGATGGAGACCCGTCCGTCGAGACCGCCGGTCTCGTCGTGCACCGGTCGCAGCACGTCGCAGGCCGCCCGCACGTCGTCGGTGGTGAGCCGGAGGACGGCCGCGTCGACGGTGGCGCCCGCGCGGGCGAGGGTCCTGAGATCGTCGTCGTACCGGTCACCTGCGGAGACGGCCGACGCGAAGATCGTCGGGTTGGTGGTGACCCCGACGACACCCCGGTCACCGACCAGGGTCGCCAGGTCGCCGGTCTGGATGAGCTCCCGGGAGAGGTCGTCGAGCCACACCGCGACACGGTGGGCGCGCAGGCGGGCCAGGGCGTCGTTCACAGGGACCTCCTGGAGGTGTCTCGGGGTCGTCGTCCGCCCGGCCGGCTGAGCCGACCGGGCGGATCGATCGTTGGCGATGGGTCCTGCGGCACCGGTGGGCGGCCTGTCACCCCGCCCACCGGTGCTGTCGTCAGGTCAGCCGTGGTCAGCTCAGCTGCCCGCCGCGGCCAGGCTCGCCCGCGCGGCCGCCGCCACGTTCTCGCCGGTGAAGCCGAACTCCTGGAACAGGGTCCGGTAGTCGGCGGAGGATCCGAAGTGCTCCAGCGACACGCACCTGCCCGCGTCCCCGACGAGCTCGCGCCACCCCTGGGCGACGGCGGCCTCGACCGAGACCCGGGCTCGCACCGACGGAGGTAGCACCTCCCGGCGGTACCCCTCGTCCTGGGCGTCAAACCACTCGCGACAGGGCAGGGACACCACCCGGGTGGGCACGCCGTCGGCCTGCAGCAGGTCGCGGGCGGCGAGGGCGACCCGGACCTCGGAACCGGTGCCGATGAGGATGACCCGCGGCTCGTCGCCGTCGGCCTCGGCGAGTACGTAGCCGCCGCGGGCCGTGCCGTCGGCCGGGGCGAGCCCGCCGTCGGGGGAGCGGTCCAGGGTGGGCAGGCCCTGCCGGCTCAGGCACAGCGCGGTCGGCCGGTCGGTGTGCTCCAGCGCCGTCCGCCACGCCCAGACCGTCTCGTTGGCGTCCGCAGGGCGGACGACGTCCAGCCCGGGGATGGCCCGCAGCGCGGCGAGGTGCTCGACCGGCTGGTGCGTCGGCCCGTCCTCGCCGAGACCGATCGAGTCGTGGGTCCACACGTAGACGACGGGCAGCCGCATCAGCGCGGCCAGCCGCACCGCCGGGCGCATGTAGTCGCTGAAGACCAGGAAGGTCCCGCCGTAGGGACGGGTGCCGCCGTGTAGCGCGATCCCGTTGAGGATCGAGCCCATGGCGTGCTCGCGGACGCCGAAGTGAAGGGTGCGGCCGTAGGGGCTCGCCGTCCACAACCGGGTGGAGCGCTCGGCCGGGGCGAACGAGGGCTCGCCCTTCATCGTCGTGTTGTTGCTGTCGGCGAGGTCGGCCGAGCCGCCCCACAGCTCCGGGAGCACGTCCTTGACCGCGTTGAGGATCGTCCCGGACGCTGCGCGGGTTGCGACGTCCTTGCCTGCGGGGAAGGTGGGCAGCGCCTCAGTCCAGCCCTCGGGGAGCCTCCGTTCCCGCAGCCGGCCCCACAGCGCCGCACCGTCGGGGTTGGCCTCCCGCCAGGCGGTGAACCGCTCCTCCCACCCGGCGTGCAGCTCCCGTCCCCGGTCGACGGCACTGCGGGCGTGGGCGAGGACCTCCTCGTCGACGTGGAAGGTCAGGTCCGGGTCCATGCCCATGACGGCCTTGGTCGCCCGCACCTCGTCCTGGCCGAGGGCTGCGCCGTGGGCCTTACCGGTGTTGTGGGCACCGGGGGAGGGCCAGGCGATGACGGTGCGCAGGATGACGAGGGACGGGCGGTCCCGTTCCGCCCGTGCGGCCACCAGGGCCTCGTGCAGCGCGTGCACGTCCTCGCGGTAGCTGCGGTCGGCGACCGATGCGGCCCCCCTGCCCCCGGTCCAGTCCACCGTCTGCACGTGCCAGCCGTAGGACTCGTACCGTCTGCCGGTGTCCTCGCTGAGGGCGATGTCGGTGTCGTCCTCGATGGAGATGCGGTTGGCGTCGTAGACCACGACGAGATCGCCGAGCTGCTGGTGCCCGGCGAGCGAGCATGCCTCGCCGGTGACGCCCTCCTGGATGTCGCCGTCCGAGGCGAGCACCCAGATCGTGTGGTCGAACACGCTCTCGCCGTCCGCCGGGTCCGGGTCGAGCAGCCCGCGCTCGCGGCGCGCGGCCATCGCCATGCCGACCGCGCTGGCAAGGCCCTGGCCCAGCGGCCCGGTGGTGATCTCGATGCCGGGGGTGTGCCCGACCTCCGGGTGACCGGGGGTGAGCGAGCCCCAGGTCCGCAGCGACCGGAGGTCCTCCAGGTCGACCCCGTAGCCGGCGAGGTAGAGCTGGACGTACTGGGTGAGGCTGCTGTGTCCGCAGGACAGCACGAACCGGTCACGTCCCGGCCAGCGTGGGTCGGTCGGGTCGTGTCGCATGAGGTGCCGATAGAGCAGGTAGGCCACCGGGGCGAGGCTCATCGCGGTACCGGGGTGGCCGTTGCCCACCCGCTGCACCGCGTCCATCGCCAGGGCGCGAGCGGTGTCGACGGCACGTCGGTCGACGTCGGTCCATTCCAGGGACTTGTCCAGGGTCAGCTGGCTCACGGAGTTCCTCAGGTTCTCGTCATCGGCTCGCGTCGCGGGCCGCGGGCCCGGCGTGCCGCCGCTGCAGGGCGGCTCGCCCCGGGGCCTCGGCGCCCCGGCCGTGCCGAGCCTATCCCGGGGAATGCCGCCCGACCGGGCGAGTAGTCCGCGGGGGAGCCGGGGCGACCGGCCAGCCGGGGAGGTGGACGAGCGCTCCGTCGTGGCGCACCAGCCTGGCCGCGAGCCCTCGCTCCTCCAGCCAGGCCGGGGCGTCCCCGCCCAGGACGATGCCGGCCGTGCTCGCCGTGTTCGCCGCGACACAGGTGGCCGCGACCACGGTCACCGTTCGCCACACCTCCGTCGCCGGACGCCCCGTCCGCGGGTCCACCACGTGGTGCCGGGGCTCGCCGCCCCGGATCCAGCGCCGATGGGTGGTCGAGGAGGTCGCGACCGCCCCCACCCGGAGCTCGATCGTCTGCTGCGTCCCGCCGTCCGGACGCTCGCCGATCGCGACCTGCCACGGGTGGTGCACCGAGGGGTCCCCGACGCCGACCGCGACGTCCCCGCCGAGGCTGATCAGCAGGTCGGTGCCGACCATCGCGGGGACCGTGGTCGCGATGAGATCGGCGCCGAACGCCTTGCCGATCGAGCCGAGGTCGAGGTCGACCCCCTCCGGTACCCGCACCATGCCCTCCGGATCCACCTCGACCTCCCGCCAGGCAGCCCTGGTATGCGGCGGGACCGCCTCGTGCGACGGCGGATCGGAGGTGCCGGGCAGAGATGTGCCGGTGGACCGACTGTCGCCGGTGGACCCGCCGTCGCGGGACGCGCGGACGGTGACGATGTCCGCGTCGTAGCCGAGGGACCGGAGCTGACGGCCGAGGGTGGGGTCGATCAGGCCGCCGGAGGTCTCCGCGGCGTCCAGGGCCGCCAGGAGGGCCCTGGCCAGCAGCGGTGACACCCGTACCGCGGTGCCGGCGTCCCGGTTGGCCCGGCTGAGGTCGGAGTCCGGCCGGAACCTGCTGCACGCGTGATCCAGGTCGTGGAGGACGGCGGCTGCCGCGGCCTTCGCCGACTCCAGTCGCTCCTCGTCAGCCACCACCAACTGGACGTAGGTGCCCAGGGCCTTCCAGGTGGCCATGCCGTAGCGCATCTCGGAGCCTCTCCTGTCGACCGCGCCGCGCTCCCCGCCAGTCTGTCCCGGACGAGGCGGCGAGGGGGCGAGGGGGCACGACGCGGTGGTGCCGGTGGGCGCTCTCGGTCGTCGCGCCGTCACCGGGCCCGGCCCGTACAGTGAGGCTTGCCTCACCTCAATCTCGATCGAGGACGCCGTGACCGCCGTAGATCCGCACCCGCCTGCCCGCCCGGTCGACCTGCAGCCCGCCCCGTCCGCGCGCCGGCGGATCTCCCCACCCGGAGGCGGCCGGGTCGGGGCGCCCGGTTCCCGGCCGAGGCCCCTGTCCTCGTGGCGGGGCCCCGGTCCTCCGGTACCGGTGGTCGGTCCGCAGCGTCCGCTCCGCCGGGGGCGCTCGGCCGGACCGGCACCGTGCGGGCCTACGTCTCGCTGACCAAGCCCAGGATCATCGAACTGCTGCTGGTGACGACGGTTCCGACCATGGTGCTCGCCGAGGGCGGCTTCCCCGACCCGCTGCTGGTCCTGGCCACCCTCGTGGGCGGCGCGCTCGCCGCGGGCAGCGCCAACACCCTGAACTGCTACCTCGACCGGGACATCGACGTCCTGATGCGCCGCACCGCGCGCCGTCCGCTGGCGACCGGCCGGATCAGCGAGCGCGGGGCGCTGGTGTTCGGTCTCGCGCTCGGTGTCGTGTCCCTGGTGATCCTCTGGTTCGGCGCGAACCCCCTCGCGGCCGGGCTGACCCTCGCGGCGATCCTGCTCTACGTCCTCCTCTACACCCTGCTGCTCAAGCGCCGGACCAGCCAGAACATCGTCTGGGGCGGGGCGGCCGGCTGCATGCCGGTGCTCATCGGCTGGTCCGCGGTGACGGGGCGGCTGGACTGGGCGCCCGCCGTGCTGTTCGGGGTGATCTTCCTGTGGACCCCGGCGCACTACTGGCCGCTGTCGGTGCGGTTCCGGGAGGACTACGCCGCCGCCGGGGTGCCGATGCTCCCGGTCGTCGCCGGACCCAGGCTGGTCGCCCGGCGGGTGCTCGCCTTCACCTGGGCGACGGTCGCCTGCTCGCTCGTCCTGGTGCCGGTCGCCCCGACGGGGCCGTTCTACGCGGTGGTCGCCACCGGGCTCGGTGCCCACTTTCTCGTCGAGGCCTACCGGCTGCGGGGCAGGGCCGAGCGTGGGGAGCGTGAGCTGAGGGCGATGCGCGTCTTCCACGCCTCGATCACCTACCTGAGCCTGTTGTTCGTCGCCGTCGCCGTCGACCCGTTCCTCCGCTTCTGACCGACGTCGGGTTCTGACGACGTCGGGTTCTGGCCGACGTCAGGGCCGGGTGGGCTCGGGACGGCACGGTCGGGGTCGTCGCCGGAGGGGCGTGTGGTCTCCCGCGGATGACCTCGGCGAAGACGTCGGGCAAGTTCTGGTTAAGACCCGGCACCTAGCCTGCGGCGGTCGGGAGATTCAGGCCAGCTGCCGCGCACCCGGCCAACGGGGGGCTTCGCGCCGTCGATCGTCGGCCGACCGGACCCGGAGTTCCGTGGGGACACCGGGACCGGGTCGGTCCGATCCGCGCCGCCCGATCGCTCCGTGGCCGCTCGGGGGTGCGGCTCCGGCTTCGCTGTCGATCGATGGGGGGACCTCACCCGTGCCGCGACGGACCACTCCGTCCTGACCCCGGGGAGCACCCGAAGCAGGCATCGCGGGCGTGCCGGGAGGCGCACCGGCTCGACGCGGGTGTCAGAACCGAGGAGGAACATGTCCAGGAAGTCACCTGGAACCAGACGTCTGATCGTCGCCCTGGCGTCGCTGTCCCTGCTGGGACAGGCGATCCAGCTGCCGACACCGCTGACGGCCGCGAACGCCGCGGAACGGAAGGTGACGGCGTCGGCAGGGCAGGGCCCCGAGCAGCGCCCGCTCCCGCGCTCCGCGCAGGCCCGCCACGGTCTGGGGAAGGGACAGCGCCCTCCGGTCGAGCCGCCGGCGACCGACGCAGCCGGTCCGGCCCGCAGGCTCAGCCGGGCGGCCTGGAGGAGGGTCGCCACGTCGGCCGGGGTGTCCAGCGGTGTCGCGTCCGCGCGGAACGCCGTGCTGCCGGCCTCGGTGGTCGGGCTCCTGCGCGCCGAGGAGGACGAGCCGACCCCCACCGGCGAGCCGACGGCGAGCCCGACCGAGGAACCGGCGGCCACCGCGACCCCCACCGGCGAGTCGACGGCGAGCCCGACCGAGGAGCCGACGGTCACCGCGAGCCCGACCGCGGAACCGACGCCGTCCGAGACGACGCCCCCGGTCGGTGACCCGGAGCTGGCGGCCAGGAACCTCCTGGTCCGCCCCGGGTACCTGCTCGGGGACACCTCGCTGGTGCTCTACTTCGACGCCGGGGCGGGCGGGACGGACCGCTGGGCGTCGTGGCAGGCCACCGTCTACGACGCTGAGTCCGGGACGGCGCAGCTCTCCCGGTCGCTGTCCCGCAACGACCTGGCCCGCTGTGGTGTGCAGCGCGAGTTCTGCCGCGCCTTCGGGGTGGCAGACGGCTGGACGCTGGTCGAGGGGCACACCTACTTCGCCACGGTCACCGCGACCCTGGACGACGGTGCCCTGGTCACCTCGGAGCCGTCGAACACCGACCGACCGCGGGTCGTGGCAGCGCCTCCGGTGTTCCCGCCGTCCCAGGCCGCTCGGAGCGCGCGGGGCAACGTGTTCACCCAGTCCGCGGCGCTGCACTCGATCCGCGGTGACGGCGTGGACACCGCGACCGGCAGCTACACCCTGGTCCGGCCGGACCTGCAACTCGCCTCCTACGGGGTGCCGTTCGCCCTGGTGCGGACCTACTCCACCCAGAACACCGCGGCCGGTCGGCTGGGACTGGGCTGGGCCTCCCTGCTCGACGTCCAGGTGGTGCCACCGGCCCCCGGCGCGACCGCGGTGACCGTTCGGGCCGAGGACGGCGCCGAGGCGGTCTACCCCCGCGACGACGACGGTGCCTACCGGCGCCCCGCCGGGGTGCGGTCCACGTTGCGGGCGCTCACCGGTGGCGGCTGGTCGCTGACCCGCCCGGACCGGTCCCGCTACACCTTCGACGCCGACGGCCGGCTGGTCTCGGTGGTCAACGCCCGCGGTGACGGGCTGAGGATCCGTCATGCCGCGACGACCTGGACCGTGACCGACGCCGCAGGGCACGAGGTCACGGTCACGCTCCGGCAGGACGGGCTGGTCGAGAAGGTCACCCTGCCCGACGGCAGGTACGTGCAGTACGGCTACAGCAACGGACAGCTCAGCCAGGTGATCGACGTCATGGGGTCCAACTGGACCTACCGGTACGACGGTGCCCGGCTGCTCAACGAGGTGGTGGATCCGCGGGGGATCAGCACCACCAGGACCGAGTACGGCGCGGACGGCAGGGTGTCCCGGCAGACCGACGCCGAGGGCGCGGTGACCACCTTCGACTGGGACGCCGCGACCCAGGAGGCCACGACCCGCGACGCCGACGGCGTCGTCACCCACGACGGGTACCGGGACGGCGTCCAGCTGTACACGCAGAACGGCAACGGCGACGTCAACACCCAGCGCTACGACGAGGCGCTGAACCAGTCGCTGCTGGTCGACGGTCTGGCCAACCAGTACGAGCGGGTGTACGACACCGCGGGCAACCTCACCGCCGTCCTCCCGCCCGCGCCGTTCGACGAGCAGGAGACCCGCGACTACGACGGCACCCTGCTCACCACGGTCACCGACGCCAGGGGCGGGATCACCCGCTACCGGCACACCGCGTACGGCGAGCTCGCCGAGGTGGTGGAACCGGGCGGGGCGAGGAGCAGCTACGACTACGACGACCGCGGGCTGCTGGTCGCCGAGACCGACCAACGGGGCAGCGTCACCCGGTATACCTACGACGAGGCCGGGAACCAGACGTCGCGGACCACTCCGGACGGCGCCGTCACCCGGTACGGCCACGACGAGGTGGGGCGGCAGACCTCGGTGGTCGACCCCCGCGGCAACGTCGAGGGCGCGAACCCCGCGGACCACACCACCCGGTTCGAGTACGACAAGGCGGACCGCCGGATCGCGACCCGCCTGCCGGGCGTCGACAAGCCGTCCCGGACCGTCTACGACGCTGCCGGCCAGGTGATGACGGTCGTCGACGTGCACGGACAGGAGACGAAGTACACCTACACCCGGGTGGCGCGCCGGATCCAGAGCGTCACCGACCGGACCGGTCGCCGGACCGAGTACGCCTACACGGCGGCGGGACGGCAGTCCGCTGTCACCGACCCGGCGGGCGGCCGGACCACCTACACCTACAACGACCGCGGTGACCTCGCGACGACGACCTCGCCGCTGGGCAACGTCTCCGGTGCCGACCCGGCGCCGTACACCACCACCAACGTCTACGACGCCAACGGTTTCCTGGTGCGCACCTCCATCCCCTACCCGGGCGGGGGCACGGCCTCGACCGACACCACCTACGACGCGCTGCGGCGCCCGACCAGCACCACCGACCCGCTCGGGGCCACCACCGCGCTCCGCTACGACAGCACGGACAACCCGGTGTCGGCCGTGTTCCCGTCCGGGGCGACCGCCTCGGTGAGCTACGACGCCGACGGGCGGCCCGAGGTCGCGACGTCGCCGTCGGGGCAGGTGTACTCGGCCGAGTACGACGACGCCGGGAACCTCGTGAGGCAGGTCTCGGCCTCCGGCGGGGTCACCACCTGGACCTACGACCGGATGAACCGGGTGTCGACGATGGTCGAGCCGCGCGGGAACGTCGAGGGCGCCGACCCGGCCGACTACACGACCCGGTATCGCTACGACGTGGCCGGCAACCTGGTGGAGGTGACCGACCCGCTCGGGCACGCGACGTCCTACCGCTACGACGCGCTCGACCGGCTGATCGCGGTCACCGACGCCGACGGCCGCTCCGTCCGCTACCGCTACGACGCGCTCGGCCGGCTGACCACGGTCGCGGGCCCCGACGCGCCGAGCCTCACCGAGGGGGTGACCGGCTACGACTACGACCCGGAGGGTCGGCTGCTGCGGCGGCTCGACGCCAACGGGCACGACACGAAGTACGCCTACGACTCCGCGGGACGGCTGACCCAGGTGGTGCCACCGCTCGGCTTCGCCCGGGACTACCGCTACGACGTCGCGAGCAACGTGACCGCGGTCGTCACCTCGGGCAGCGGTGACCCCGCGGCCAGGACCGTCACGAACACCTACGACAGCCTCGACCGGCTGGTGGCCCGGCAGGTCGGTCCCGACGGCCCGCGGTACGCCTTCGGCTACGACGCCGCCGGTCGGCTGACCAGCCTGGCCGACCCCACCGGCACGGAGACCCGCAGCTACGACGTCGAGGGTGCCCTCACCGAGGTCACCCGGGGCGACCGGAGCTTCGGCTACGCCTACGACGACGGTGGCAACATCACCCGGCGGACCTACCCCGACGGCACCACGATCACCTCCGACTACGACCGGGGCGGTCGGCTGTCCTCGTTGGACGTCACCGGCGGAAGTGCCGGGTCCGAGTCGGCCGGCTACGCCTTCGACTACGACCCGGCCGGACGGCTGACCACGACCACCCTGCCGAAGGGCACCGGGATGGAGATCCGGCGCGGCTACGACAGGGCCGGTCGGCTCACCCTGCTGGACACCAGGGACGCCGCCGGTGATCCGGTGGCCCGCTACGCCTTCGACCTGGACACCGTCGGGAACCCGACGCAGGTCACCACCACCCGCGGTGAGCGCAGCGAACTGACCAGCTACACCTACGACGCCGCCTACCGGCTGGCCGGGGCCTGCTACGGCGGCACCGGCTGCGACACCGCCACCGGCAGCGTCGCCTACACCTACGACCGGGTCGGCAATCGGCTCACCGAGACCAGGGCCGGGACCCTCGGGACGTCGCGGAGCAGCTACCGCTACGACAACGCCGACCAGCTCACCGAGGTGGCGACGACCACAGCGGCCGGCCAGGAGACCACGTCCTACCGGTACGACCCGGAAGGCAACCTGATCTCCGCGGGGAAGGACACCTTCACCTACAACCTCGACCACACCATGGCCTCGGCGACGGTCGGCGGGGTGACCACCCGGTACGCCCACGACGCTCAGGGGCTGCGGCTGTCCGCGACCACCGGGGGCGACGAGGCGAGCACCCGGACCTGGGAGTGGGACGTCAACGGCTCCCTGCCGCACCTGGCGGTCGAGTCCGCGACCGGCGGGGGGACGACGGACACCCGCGCCTTCCTGCCCGGGTACGGGACCACCTCGCTCGGCGTCCTGGACGGCGGCGTGTCGTCGCTGGTCCCGGACCCGGTCGCCGGGGTCGCCGCCCTGGTCGACGGGGACGGCCGGGTGCAGGCCGAGTACGACTACGACCCGTTCGGCCTCCCGCGGGAGGGCGGCACCGCCGACGCCACGGCGGGATCCGGGGACGGCAGCCCGCTCGGGTTCGCCGGTATGCACCAGGACCCGACCCTCGGCGACCGGTACGCCACCCCGGCGCGGGCCTACGACCCTGCCACCGGGCGGTTCCTCCAGCAGGACCCGCTGTCCCAGGGGCAACGGGTGCCGTCGGTGAACGGTTACTCCTGGGTCGGTGGGCTGGCCACCACGATGACCGACCCGTCGGGGCTGGCCCCGCAGTCGCTCACCCCCGGCAACGGGTCGTCCACCCCGAAGCACGACACCGCGATGCACAATGCGGCGATCACGCTGGCGATGAGGCAGCTGTACCTCCGGTACGGGCCGACCAACGTCTACGGCGCGGTGCGCGGGTACACCAACTGGATCGGCTACGACTTCTTCATCGACATCGGCACGGCGCCCGGGGTCCTGGCGTCCTCCCCGAAGTCACCGAAGAGCAGCAGGCCGGACATCCTGGTGCGATCCGGCCCGCTGACCTACCTCTACGACGCCAAGCCGTGGACGGACTACGGGTGGGGGGCGAAGAGCAACCAGCAGCTCGACCGGTACATCCAGAGCATGACGTTCCAGGGCGGCTTCGGGATCGTGGTCCGTGGGCCGAGCCTCTACCCGGACAGCACGCCGTACCGCGGCGGGACGCTGAACATCTTCTCAGACTGGCGGGGCAAGGCGCCCAGCGGGCATCCGACCCTGACGTCGTGGATAAGCCTGCTCACCAACACCGGGATCATCTTCTACGAGTGGCACCGGCCCAAGCCGAAGAAGAAGAAGCAGCCAGCAACGGCAACGGCCCCGCAGCCTGACGGTGCCGCGAGTCCCATCACGCCGGTCACCGAGACGGCGGACGGGGTGCCTGCGGGGGTGCTCACCGCCGATCCGGTGACGCAGCTCTCCCCGGATGCCCAGCAGGGCTGGGACGAGCTGAACGCCGCCTTCGACGAGCTCAGCGCCCAGGACGCGCGGAACAGGGAGCTGCAGAAACTCGGGGTCGTCCTGGTCATCACCGGCGCAACGATGGGCATCGGCGCCGAGCTCGGTGCCGCCGCGACCGCGGCGAAGACCGCGGGGCAGGAGGTGATCTCCTGGCTGACCGGCCTCGGTGGACTGGTCTTCGGCTGACGACCGGTCCTCGGTAGCCGCCGGATCCCGTGGCCGGTCCCTCCCCGTCGGGGAGGGACCGGCCACAGGGCTGTCGGTGGGCGGGATGCCCGCCGTCCCGCCGGTCACAGTCGAGCAGACCAGCTCGGCGAGCGGCTATGATCACAGACATGTGCTCCGCCTGATCCCGCCCGCCCGTGACGCGGACCCTGTGCCACCCGCCGGCTGCCGACCCCTCCCGGGCGCAGCCGGCTGTCCCGAGCACGGTCCGTCCGCCGTCAGGTCCTGGCCAGAGAGCACCAGTCCCCGGCATCCCCGGAACCGCCCCGCCCGTGCGGCGGAGCGACGGCCACCCTCAGCCCGTCCCGAACGGAGCACCCGTGTTCACCGAGCTCGAACGTCTCAGCGCCCGTCCCGAACCCTTCGCCGCGATCACCACCGACCTGCTCTGGGCCGACCCGCACACCTCCGGCCACATGCTCGCGCACCACCTCGACGGCACCGTCGACATCTCCTCCCGCACCACGGACACCATCGAACGGTCCGTCGCCTGGCTGACCGGCACCCTCGGCGTCGGCGTCGGCGCCGGTACCAGGGTGCTGGACCTCGGCTGCGGTCCCGGCCTGTACAGCAACCGGCTCGCTGCCCTCGGCGCGGAGGTGACCGGCGTCGACTTCTCCGAACGGTCGGTCCGCTACGCCAGGGACACCGCTCCGGCCGGCCGGGGGAGCGCCACCTACCTGTTGGGGAACTACCTCGAGGTCGAGCTCCCCGGGCGGTACGACGTCGCGCTCATGGTCATGTGCGACTTCTGCGCCCTCGGCCCCGAACAGCGCGGTCGCCTCCTCCGCCGGGTCGCCGGGGTGCTCGACGCGGGAGGGCGGTTCCTCTTCGACGTCTACGGCCTGTCCGCCCTGGCGACCCACCAGGAGAAGCGGTCCTTCACCCCCAACCCGTCGGGCGGGTTCTGGTCGCCGCGGCCCTACTTCGAGTTCGTGAGCACCTTCGTCTACGAGCGGGAGAAGGTGTCCCTCGACAAGTACGTGATCGTCGAGGAGGACCGCACCCGGACCGTCTACAACTGGCTCCAGCACTACGATCCGGCGGTGCTGCGGGGGGAGCTGGACCGCAACGGATACGACCTGACGGAGCTCCTCGGCGACCTGACCGGTGCTCCGTTCGACCCGGACGGTCACGAGTTCGCGGTGATCACCACGCCGCGTCCCTGATCCGGACACGGCACCGCGCTCGCGCCCCGGTCCGGATCACGCCGGATCGGAGCGCGGTGCCGTGCCCGAGGCCGCCGGGGTCAGCTCCCGGACGGGCTCGGGGTCGGAGTGGGGGTGGTGCCGGGCCCCGGGCGCTGCCAGCCGGGGCGTTCGTTCAGGTTCCAGGGACCCTTCCGGGGCAGGGGACGCGCGTTGTCGCCTGACCGGTCACCGGGACCGTCGCCGAGCCGGTCGTGGATCCGGCAGTGTCCCGGGTGCCGGTCGTCGTCGGTCGAGCCGACCAGGACGCCGAGGGTGAACCCCAGAACTCCCAGCGGCAGCGCGACGAGCAGCAGGGTCGCGAGGAACACGGTGAGGCCGACCCGGAGCGGCGAGGCGACGAAGCGGCGCCAGCGCCCCGGCTCACTCCGGGTCGCGGCCCCCGGCGGTGCGGATGACGGCTGGCCGGCGGGTGTGGGGGGCTGCGGCGGGGTCTGCGCCGTCCCGGCGGTCTCGGGGACGGGGGTCGTCGGATCGGGGTTGTCGGTGCTCATCGGGATCTCGCTCTCCTGGCCAGGGGACGGGATGCTTCCCCGCAGGGTAGGCGGCGATCCTGGGCGTTGGCTGAGGACCGGGTGTCGATTCGGCCGATCGGGAGCGGTGCGCTCGGGTCGGGCGCGGTGCGCTCAGGACGGCGACGGCAGGTGACCCGGCGGGGAGTCGTGGTCCGGGGACGCTCCGCGCGGGTCGAGGACGGCGGTCGCCACGGCCGTGACGGTGACGACGAGCAGGCTCGCACCGAGCATGTGCGCCGCGACCAGCACCTCCGGCAGGTCCGTCGCGTACTGGACATAGCCGACGAGAGCCTGCAGCAGGAGGACGGCGAGCAGGTCTCCGGACCGTCTCCTGGCGGACTCCGGGGCTCCGACCAGCCGGAGCGCGACGGTGACCGCGATCGCCAGGCCGACGAGCAGCAGCGCGGCGTCGGCGTGGATCCAGCTCATCGCCCTCGGATCGAGTCCGAACCGGGCGGGTTCGTCGGCGTCGCCGGAGTGCGGACCGGAACCGGTGACGACGGTGCCGAGCACGACGACGACGGCTGTGGTGACCGCGAGTCCCGCCACCAGGAGGCGGACCTCGGCGCGAGGCCGGTGGTCCCAGACCGTCGGGGGGCGCAGCCGCAGCAGCAGCACCGTCGACCCCGCGACGATGACCATGGACAGCAGGAAGTGCGCCGCGACCGTGGCCGGATGGAGGGAGGTCAGCACGGTGACGCCGCCGAGGACCGCCTGGGCCAGCACCCCGGCCAGCGGCGCGGCCCCCAGCAGGATCAGCCCGCGCCGTCCGCGCCCTTCGGACGCTGAGCCGGCGTCCCGGGACCTGCCCGCCAGGCGGACGACGGCGACAAGGGTCGCGACGGCGACGGCGGTGAGCACCAGGGTGAGCAGCCGGTTGCCGAACTCGACGAGGCGGTGGTACCCCTCCGGCTGCTCGACCACCGGGGTGTAGGACCCGGGGACGCACTGCGGCCAGGTGGGGCAGCCGAGACCGGACCCGGTGAGCCGGACCAGGCCGCCGGTGACGACGATGCCGACCTGACAGACCAGGTTCGCCACCGCCAGCGGCCGGGCGAGACCCTCCCGGGAGCGCACGCCGTCCGGCGGGGTGTCCACGGGAGGGTCGACCGGTCCGGGGGGCCTACGCGTCGAGGCGGAGTCCGCCGTGGTCCCGATCACAGGCGCAGCCTAGTTCCGGCCGGCCGGATCGGCGATCGGTCGCCGTCCCGCCTCGGCCACTGGTGGCGAATGGGGCTCATTTCTCGATGATGAGCCCCATTCGCCACCAGTGGCGCTGGGGGGCGTGGCCGCGAGGTCCTCGTCAGCAGATCCGGGGGAGTTGTTCGCCGAGGGGGAGGTCGACGACCCGGGTGCCGCCGAGAGCCGTTCGTGCGGTGACCATGCCGGGGTGCTCCTCGACGCACCGACCGATGATCACGGACTCCCGGCCGAGAGGGTGGGCCCGCATGGCGGCGAGCACGGCGTCGGCGTGGTCCGGCGCGACGAAGGCGACGAGCTTGCCCTCGTTCGCGACGTACCAGGGGTCGAGCCCGAGCAGGCCGCAGGCGTTGGCGACCTCCTCGGGGATCGGCACGGCGCCCTCGACGACGTCGACTCCGACCCGCGAGGACCGGGCGATCTCGTTGAGGCTGGCACCGAGCCCGCCCCGGGTGGGGTCGCGCAGCACGTGCACGTCGGTGGAGGCCGCGAGCATGGCGGCGACCAACCCGTTCAGCGGCGCCGAGTCGCTGCACAGCTCGGTGCCGAACTCCAGGCCCTCCCGGACGCTCATCACGGCGATGCCGTGGACGCCGATGCTGCCGCTGACGATGACGAGGTCGCCGGGCCGGGCACGGTCGGGGCGGAGGTCGACGCCCGCGGGCACCAGGCCGATCCCCGCGGTGTTGACGAACACCTGGTCGCCGTGCCCGGAGTCGACGACCTTGGTGTCCCCGGTGGCCACGGTGACCCCGGCCCGGCGGGCCGCGTCCCCGAGAGCCTGGGCGACGCGGCCGATCACCTCCAGGTCGGTGCCCTCCTCCAGGATGAAGCCGCAGGAGAGGTAGGCGGCCTGGGCGCCGCTCATGGCGAGGTCGTTGACGGTGCCGTTGACCGCCAGGTCACCGATCGACCCCCCGGGGAAGAACAGCGGCCGGACGACGTAGGAGTCGGTGGAGATCGCCAGTCGTGCCCCGCCGAGATCGACCACCGCGGAGTCGCCGAGCTGCCGCAGCACCGATGGGCCGGTGCCTGCGGGCGCGAACGCGGGCAGGAACAGGTGCTCGACGAGCTCCGCGGACATCACTCCGCCGGCGCCGTGCCCCATGACGACGTTCGGGCTGCTGCGCAGCGGCACCGGACAGGTCCAGGACTCCATGTCGACGGTGGCCGCACCTGCGGTGCTCGAGTCGACGGTGGCCGCACCTGCGGTGCTCGAGTCGAC
>JAAYAH010000153.1 GCA_012719445.1 Actinomycetales bacterium
AGGTGGTCGGTCAGCTCACCCTCCAACGCCGACTCCAGCACCCGCTTGGTCAACGCCGTCAACAACCCCTCCGGCCCGGTCAGATCCAGACCCCGCTGCCGGGCCCGAGCCACCAGATCATCGATCAACGGCACGTCCACCACCGACAGCGCCTCCGCTGCCGGAGTGTCCTCGGCCTCCACGACCTCGCCGTCCGTGACGTCTGCAGTGATCGTCTTGCTCACGTGGTGCCTCCTCCGCCCGGCCACCCGGCCAGGCTCTCACTGGGAGTTACACCGTTGTTTGTACAGACCCCACTTGGGGCCCCGCGGAGGGCCTGGCACGCGTCTGCGGTGCTGTGACCTGCGGTGATACGGGACCGGTCACGGGCGTGTGCCTACGAACTGCGGAACCCGGGTACTTGACCGGAGCCGTGACCGGAGCGCCGGACCGGATCACCCTGGCCGGTGTCCGGCACGCCGTTCCGAAGCTCCGGCGAGGACGGACACCCCCGGATCCGCGGATCACACCATCGTTGCGCGCCCCCAGTCACGAGAGAGGCGCCAGCAGGCGAACACCGCGGCTGAGCCGCCGACCAGCAGCAGGACGAGGGCCGGTGCCAGGGTTTCGGGTACGTCACCACGGAGCGCGGCCTGCAGCATTCGCATCGCCCAGTAGCCGGGTGATGCCGGGGCCACTGCCTGGAGCCAGTGCGGGAAGGTCGTGGTCGGGACGAAGGCGCCGCCGAGGGTGGTGAGAACCAACGCGCCGATGTCGGTGATCGCGCTGAGTTCGCCGTGGCTGCGGACGACAGCAGCGAGGGCTGCGCCAACGGCGAGCAGGGTCGCGCCCCAGACCGCGATGGCGACGACGGGCAGCCAGTATGTGTCGCTGGGGCGCATCCCGAGGATCGTGATGCCGTAGACCAGCAGGATCGACTGCTGCAGAACCAGGACGGCATAGACCGGGAGCATCTTGCCGAGCAGCAGTTCCGTGATCGTCACTGGGGTGGAACGCAGCCGGTCCCAGGTGTGCCAGCTGCGCTCGGTGAGCGTCGCGGTGCCCACGATGGACAGGGCGAGTACCGAGAAGATCACCAGCATGCCGGTGGCGATCTGAATGGTTCCGTCCGGGAACGCGCGTCGGTAGACCGGCTGCAGCGCCAGCATGACCACCATCGGCATCACGAGGTAGCTGAGGAAGGGGCCGGGGTCGCGCAGTCGCAGGATCGTGTTGTGCCGGGTCAGGGCAGCGATCCGCCGCAGGGAGTCGGTCACGGTCAGCCTGCCAGCGAGTGGTAGAGATCATCCAGGGACGGTTTGTGGATGTCGATCTCGTGTATCTCCCCGCGGGCGTTCGCGAGGAGGGACAACAACGTCCGGGCAGGATCGGTGGTCCGCATCCGGACCTCTTCGGCGCCGTCAGTGCGCAGGCACACCGTGCCGGGCAGGCCGTCGAGCAGATGTTCGCTCGTGCCCCGTGCGATGATCCGCCCGCGCTGCGCCACAGCGACGGTCGCCCCCAGATCGGCGAGCTCTGGCAGGTAGTGAGTGGTGTAGAGGATCGCCGTACCGGCGTCAGCGCGCCGGCGTAGGGCGGTGAGCAGTGACTGCCGGGTCTGTGGATCGGCGCCGGCCGTTGGCTCGTCCATCAGTAGCAGTCTGGGCCGGTGCAGCAGTGCTGTCGCGGCCTGCACTCGCCGCTGCTGGCCACCGGAGAGGAGCCCGACCCGCTGATCCAGGAAGTCAGCCAACCTCAGGGCGTCGACGACCTCGTCGGTGGCGGTAGCGAGCGTACGTCGGCGCAGGCCGGCCAGATGACCGAAGAGGCGCAGATGCTCGCGGGCAGTGGCGCTCAGGTAGAGCGCGATCTGCTGTGGAGCCACCCCGACATCGCTGCGGGCGGCCCGTGGCGGCCGGCCACCGATGGTCACCTTGCCGCTGTCGGGCCGCACCAGGCCGCAGAGTACGTCGACGAAGGTCGACTTCCCTGCGCCGTTGTGACCGACCAGGCCGACGATCTCGCCCGCCGCCACGTCGAGGGTGAATCGGTCCAGCGCGCGCAGCGCGCCGAAGCTCTTGACCACGTTGTCTGCATGCAGCACGACAACCCTCCGGTATACGTCGTAGACTGGTGGTATACACAGTAGACTGACGCAGTGCGAAAGCTCAAGGACTCCCGCCGACCGGAAATCCTCGACGCGGCGCTGGCTGTCGCGGCCGAACGCGGGCTCGACGGTGTCTCGATGCGTGCCGTGGCCCAGCACCTGGACCTGACGCCGATGGCGCTCTATGGCTACTTCCGCAGCAAGGACGAACTGCTGGACGCCGTACTCGGTCGTCTCCTCGCGGAGATCCCGCCGCCACCAGCCGACCTCGGCTGGCGGGAAGTGGTCGAGCATCTGGCGAACGGCCTGCGTGCCGTTGCCGTCCGTCATCCGTCCGCGCTGCCGCTCCTGTTCACCCGGCCTGCGGTGAGTCCAGCCGGCGTACGGATCGTCGACATGGTCTACCAGGCGTTGCTCACCGCCGGTGTGCCCAAGGCCGAGGTACCCAGACTCGAGCGAATGCTAAGCACGTTCGTGATCGGACACGTCAGCTCTGAGACGAACGGCCGATTCGGTACCGGATCACTCGACTCCCTGGCCCGACGGGCGCAGCTACCGCCGGAGCAGCTGCCCGGTCTCCAGGCCCTCGCGGATCAACTGGGGGCCCCCGTGGACTGGACTCAGGAGTTCCGGATCGACCTGCGCGATCTGTGCGACCTGGTGGAGCACCTCGTCAGCAGCGCGGCATGACCTGGCGGTGCTGCGCCGTCACGTGTGGGCCGGCGACGCGCCGCAGTCGGAAGGGCCCGACCTGGCGGGAGTTCCTGCGCGCCCAGGCTGCAGGAACGCTGGCGATCGACCGCCTCTATCGGTGAGCGTGCCGGGGCGGGCGACAGCCGTGGTCACCGACCGTGTCCGCCAGACGGATGAGGGGAGATACAGCCACGGGCACGGCCAGCCTCCAGACGATCGCAGTGGACTTCAAGCACCCACCACGATCAACCAGCTGGCCGTGCCCGCCCGGCTTCTACACCCCAACCGCCCTGTCGTGTCGGCAACACGCCCCTTGCCCCACTTTGAATAGGCCCTGCGGCCGGTCCAAGCCCGTGGCCCGAATCGTGTCCGTCAGCAGCGTCCCGCCGGCATTGGAGACCACACCCCGACCTGCGCCGTCGACCCGAACCCGGGGATAGAACCCGCTACGCTGACTCACCTGGATGGTGCTCCTCAGCTCGGTACCGATATGACCCTCGACAAGTCACATCGTCCCAGCTCAGGAGCACTTTCCTTTGCCATTTCAAGCCATCGTGACCAAGGCGCGATGAAAGCGCCAGGCTAACCCCGCCCCCCTCGACGGACAAGATCATGTGCGTTGCCTGTTCGGACACGAAGAAGGGCATCCAGGGAGAGGCCAGGCGGAGTTGGATGCCCCTGCGGTCGGAGTACCCGGACAGGTGCAGGGGAAGCGCCGGGATGAACCGCATCGAGGATGAGAGGGGAGAGCTCGAGCGGTGTCGAGGAGGTAGCGACCCACGCCTGAAGGCCGCCGCATTGTCCTGGAGACTGCTGACCGGTCGGGGTCGACGCTGGTGACACAGGACAAGTGGGTGAGAAGGAGCGTCGGCGAAGTGTCACCTGCCTTCGGCAGTTCGCTCTTGCGCCGTATCCGGGCGAGGTGGCACCGTCCCTGCGTCGTGATCCGTACGACGTCGTGTGCCGTGCCCCGCGCGACGCCGTGTGTCAGGCCCGTCAGAGGGAGACTCCGCATGTTGATGACCGGTCATCGTCTGCTGGAGGTCGCGAGCGAGCACGGGTTCGCCGTGCCGGCGTTCAACATCAGCGACTGGGCGATGTGCCAGGGCATCGTCGAGATCAGTGAGCGGCTGCGGGCACCGGTCATCATCGCGATCCACCCCGACGAGCTGAGCCACGTCGGCACCGACCTGCTGCCCGCGATCATCGCCCGAGCCCACCGCTCCGAAGTGCCGGTGGCGATCCACCTGGACCACGGGACCAGCTACGAGCAGATCCTGCTTGCCCTGCGGGCCGGGTTCACCTCCGTCATGATCGACGGATCGGCACTCCCGATCGAGGAGAACATCGCCGCGACCCGAAAGGCCGTCCGCGCCGCGCACGCCGTGGGGGTGTCGGTGGAGGCCGAGCTCGGCACCATCGGGCGCACCGACGTCGAGCCCGAGGCGGGGGCGGACCCGATCGTGTACACCGACCCCGACGACGCCGCGCGGTTCGTCGACCGGACCGGGGTCGACAGCCTGGCCGTGGCCATCGGCACCCGCCACGGCATCTATCCGTCCTGGCTGAATCCCGAGCTCCGGCTCGACCTGTTGGCGGATCTCCGCGCGAGGGTCGCCGTCCCGCTGGTGCTGCACGGTGGGTCGGCCAACCCCGACACCGAGATCGCGCGGGCCGTCACCCTCGGCATCTGCAAGGTCAACATCTCCAGCGACATCAAGGTCGCCTATCACGAACGGATGCGGCAGGTCCTCGGCGACGCCGGGCTACGGGAGCCCAACGTGATCCAGCCCCCGTGCGTCGAGGCGATGCAGGAGACGGCCGCACACAAGATCCAGTTGTTCGGTGCCGACGACAAGGCCTCGCTCTACTGCTGACTGACCCCGCTCTACTGATCGGAGGCGGACGAGCCGCCTGACGGCGCAGTCATCCCCGACGTCGCTGATCGAAGCCCGGCTACGGCGGCGGCTCAGCCACGGGGCCCGGTCGCGTCCGGGGTATGCAGGAACTCCAGGACGGGCAGGGTCTGGGCCGGCAGCGCGTGCCCGGCACCGGGCACCAGTCGGACGGTCGCGTCGGAGACGATGCGCTCCAGCCGACGGCGGATGGCACCGGAGTCGACCATCCGGTCGCGCCCGCCGACGATCGCCAGAACCGGTCTGTCCAGCCGTCCCAACGTCGCGTCGTCGAACACCGGTGCGCCCAGTCGTGGCCGGAGATGCCGGCTGACGAGGACCATGAAGTCCAGGTACTCCTGGTCGTTCAGCATGGACGTCGACAGGTCGCCCAGCATCAGCCGCAGACCGGCGAGACGTCCCCTTCGACCGAACTGCATGAGCGGCAGGGCAGCCACCGCGGCGCCCGCCTTGAGGCGAGCGAACCCGACCGGGCACAGCAGCGCCAACCGGTCGACCCGGTGCGGGCGACGGGTCGCGTAGTCCACGGCGAGGAAGCCGCCCAGCGAGATGCCGACGAACGACGTCCGCTCGACGCCGAGCGCGTCCAGCACGTCGTCCAGCCACAGCGCGTGCGCCTCGGACGCCAGGTCGGGTCGGGACGGCGCGCTGAGCCCGGCGTCACCGATCACGTCGACCGCGTACACCCGGAAGTGCTGTGACCAGGCCGGGACGTCCGCCGTCCACATGGCCGTGTTCGACGAGGCTCCGTGCAGGAGCAGCAACGGCGGGGCGTCCTCGGGACCGCAGGCCACCACGAACGTCTCGCCCTCCCGGGTGGGCACGTGCCGCTGCTCGTTGGGGACCGGCCACCGGTCGAGGAACCGGCGGTAGCTCCGTTCGATCGTGCGGGCGCCGTCCGGCGACGTGTAGATGTCGTTCACGAGGTTCCTCCCGCCGGCCCATCGGCGACGATGACCGCCGCCCTGCCGGTCTCTGTGCCCGATCATCATGGCACCGGTCGGACACGACGCGGACCCGGCGTGGACCCGGCGTGGACGGTCCGGGGCGTGCGGTCGCACCATCTCCGGACGGACATGACAGGCCTGGACAGACGTGATCGGGCGCTGCACGATCGATCCGTGCTGGCGAGAGTGGCGACGATCAGGCGGTCCGGCGACGTCCGGCGGGGAGCCGGTGGCGGTGGGTGGCTCGGGTCGCTGTCCTGTCGGTCGTCGTGCTCGTGGGTGCTGCGGGCTGCACTCCGGCGGACAAGAAGGTGGCGGCGGTGCGCTCCGTGAACGGGCACCCCACCCTGCTCATCGCGCCCTGCGCCGAGGCGGACATCGACTCGATCAGCGTCTACCCGATCGGCTCGTCGGAGCGTCGCTGGTGGACGATCGACAGGGAGAGCGGGTCGACCCCGGAGGCCGTCACCCTGCTGGAGGTGCCCCCGGGGTGGACGGCCCGTACGGAGGATCTCACCCGGCTGGAACCCGGAGCGTCCTACGGGGTCTCCGCCTTCGGCAGCCCGCGTCACGCCGCCTCGGTGCAGTTCACCCAGGAGGCCCTGGCCGGGTTGCGACCGGACCAGGTGCTGGTGGGTGAGCCGCCCTCGGGATGGAGGGTGGTCTCGGAGCGTGCGTTCCGGGCCGAGGCCCGCAAGGACTGCAGTTGAACCACCCTGTCGGCAGGTGGGCGACCCGGCGACCGGGTCCCAGTCCTGGGGGGTGCCTCCCCGTGTCCCGCGGGGTTGATCCTCCGTGTCCTGCGGGGCTGATCCTCCGTGTCCTGCGGGGCTGATCCTTCGTGTCCTGCGGGGCTGATCCTTCGTGTGTCGACCGCTGCCCCTCACCCGGGCGACAGGGCATGCCTCCGATCCCGGCCCGGATGTGGTCAGCAGCATAGAGCGCTCTCACGGCATCGGCACCTGTTGGTGACGAACTGAGGACGCGAGGTCCCGGGGTTCCGTGCAGTCCGGTTGAGATCTCTTCACTACCAGCAATTATGGCGTTCTGTGCACGAGTTCCGGGCATCCCCTTGACGACCGTCCGTCCGGTGGGGGAGCCTGTCGCACCTGAGAGAGCGCTCTCGGAAGATCATTTCGGTGACGCGGGTGGCAAGTGGAGGCAGTCATGTTGGGAACACGGGCGGGTCGAACGGCTGCCCTGGCCTGGATCACGGCGACCGCCGTGCTGATGACCGGGTGCGGATCGTCGTCGGATGAGGAGGGCGACTCGGCTGGGCCGGTCACCCTCACCGTCGGGGTCTTCGGTGACTCGTTCACGCCCGAGCTGTATCGGGCGTACGAGGCGGCGCACCCCGGCGTCAAGATCAAGGAGGTGCGGGCCGACTACGGGACGCACCACAACAACCTCCAGGCGCACCTGACCAGTGGGGCGGGTGCCGCTGACGTGGAGCTGGTGGAGATCGGCCAGATCTCGGGCTACCTCGGCCAGTCGGACAAGTTCGTGAACTTCAAGGACACCGGGGTCGACGTCGCCCAGTGGACCGAGGCCAAGGTGGCCCAGGCGTCCACCTCGGACGGCTCACGCCTCATCGGCCTGCCGACCGACACCGGCGGATTGGCGATCTGCTACCGCACCGACCTGTTCGAGAAGGCCGGGCTGCCCACCAAGCCCGACGAGGTGTCGGCGCTCTTCCCGACCTGGGAGAAGTACGTGGAGGCCGGCCGGACCTTCCTCGCCGCCGCCCCGAAGGGCACGGTCTGGTTCGACGCCGCGGGCAACCTGTTCAACGGGATCCTCGGCAACGAGGCGCAGACGTACTACGACAGCTCCGGCAACGTCGTCGCCGGGCAGAACCCCGCGGTGAAGAAGGCGTGGGACCTGGCCGTCGAGGCCGTGAAGGCCGGGGAGTCGGCCAAGCTCAGCGCCTTCTCCGCGGAGTGGAACACCGGATTCCAGCGGGGCCAGTTCGCCACCGTCACCTGCCCGGCCTGGATGCTCGGCTACATCCGGACGAACGCTCCGAAGACCGAGGGCAAGTGGGACATCGCCACCGTGCCCGGTGGCTCCGGCAACTGGGGCGGCTCCTTCGCGACCGTGCCGACCCAGGGGAAGCACCAGAAGCAGGCCGTCGAGCTGGCGACCTGGCTCACCGCCTCGGAGCAGGCCATCACCATCTACAAGACCCTCGGGAACTTCCCCAGCGCGGTCCGTACCTGGACCTCTCCCGAGGTTGCTGACGCCAAGGACGCCTTCTTCAGTGACGCGCCTGTCGGCACGATCTTCCCCGCATCCCTGGAGAAGGCGCCGGTCCAGGTGTACGGGCCGCAGTGGGGGATCATCAACACCGCCTTCGGGAACGCCCTCACCACCGTGGAGAAGGGCACCGACCCGGAGAAGGCGTGGTCCAAGGCGCTGAAGGACGTCGCTGCGGCAGCGGGCTGACCCGTCGCCGTCCGGGCCGGACACCGGGCGACGGTCACTGGTCGGGCCGGGTGAGTTCCCAGCAGCTCACCCGGCCCGGACCGGCGCTCGGCCCCAGCCCGTTCCAGCCACCAGCCCGGCCCGGGTCCCTGCCCGACCCGTTTCCCCTGCCCGTCCTCTCCCTGCCCGCCCACTTCTGCCCACCCACTTCTGCCCACCCCTCGTCTGCCCACCCGCTTCTGCCCGTCCGCGCGGCCCGCCTGCTCCGCGCCGTTCCCGGAGGTAGCCGTGACCCCCTCGGCGCCAGCCCCACCGAGCGTCCGTCCGGGCGGTGTGCCCGGCCGGAGGGCCCCGGCCCTCCGTGGCGGACGAGCACCTCGACAGGGGTCGGTCCTCACCCCGTACGCGCTGGTCTCCCCGTTCTTCCTCTGCTTCGCGGTGTTCAGCCTGTTCCCGCTGGCCTTCACCGGCTACGTCTCGCTGACCGGGTGGAACACCCGTCGTGAGGGGTCGGAGGCGACGTTCGTCGGGCTGGAGAACTACCGGCACCTGGTGGCCGATCCGGACGCGTGGAACGCGCTGCGCAACACGATCGGGATCGGCATGCTCTCCGCGGTCCCGCAACTGCTGCTCGCCCTGTGGATCGCCCACCTCCTCAACGGCAGGCTGCGCGGTCGGCTGTTCGTGCGGATGGGGGTGCTCGTCCCCTACATCACCTCGGTGGCCTCGGTCGCCATCATCTTCAACGGGCTCTTCGCCCGCGACTTCGGCCCGGTGAACTGGCTGCTGGGACTCGCCGGCTGTGACCCGGTGGACTGGCACAGCGGGCTGCTGCCCTCCTGGACCGCGGTCTCGGTGATGGTGATCTGGCGCTGGACCGGGTACAACGCCCTGATCTACCTGGCTGCCATGCAGGCGATCCCGCCGGAGCTCTACGAGGCCGCCGCCATCGACGGCGCCGGGGGGTGGCGCCAGTTCCTGCACATCACCATCCCCAGCCTGCGGCCCACGATCATCTTCACCGTCATCGTCTCGACGATCGGGTCGATGCAGCTGTTCGGCGAGCCATACCTGTTCGACCTCACCCGCAACGCCAACGGGGGCGCGGCCAGGGAGTACCAGACCTTCGTCCTCTACATCTACCAGCAGTTCTGGTTCAACGGCCGGTACGGCTACGCCTCGGCGCTGGCCTGGGCACTCTTCCTGATCATCGTGGTCATCGTGCTCGTCAACCTGGTCCTCGCGCGCCGGGTGCGCGGCGAGGACTGATCGGAGGCGGATCACCCGTGTCCCGTCCACCCGCTCACGGGGAGCTCGACGTCCCCTTCGGCGTCGGTCCCCGCCCCGGCCGGTCCGGGACCGGCGCAGACCGGTCTCCCGAGGGACACGCGTCGCCCCGGGAGCCGTCCGCCCTCCGGCGGTTCTCCCGCTCCGGGCGCGGCCCGTCCCGGCGGGTGCGTGGCGGCCCGGGGCTCGCGACCCGGCTGCTGCTCGGCCTCGTGATCGTGATGTCGGCGTTCCCGCTGTACTGGTCCGTCGTGGTCGCCTCCCACGACCAGGCGGCGATCTCCCACTACCCGCCGGTGGTGCTCCCCGGTCCGCACCTGTGGGAGCACGTGCGCACCGCCTTCGAACAGGCCAACTTCGCCAAGGCGCTGTGGAACTCGGCCGTGGTCTGCGGGGTGATCACGCTGGCGGTGTTGCTCACCTCGACCCTGGCCGGGTTCGCCTTCGCCCGGCTGCGTTTCCGCGGCCGGGACGCGATGCTCGGGTTCGTGGTGGCCACCATGCTGGTGCCGACCCAACTGGGGGTCATCCCGCTGTACATCATGGTGACCCGGTGGTTCGGCTGGGCCAACGACCTGAGGGCGGTCATCCTGCCCGCCGTGGTGAGCGCCTTCGGGGTCTTCTTCATGCGGCAGTACCTCGTCACGGCCCTGCCCATGGAGCTGCTGGAGGCCGCGCGCATCGACGGCGCGTCCACCCTGCGCATCTACCGCAGCGTCGTGCTCCCGGTCGCCCGTCCTGCGGCCGCCGTCCTCGGTCTGCTGACCTTCATCACCGCCTGGAACGACCTGTTCTGGCCGCTCATCGTCCTCAACTCGGAGAACCCCACCGTCCAGGTGGCCATCTCCAGCCTCGCCGCGGGGGTGACCGTCGACTACTCGCTCACCCTCACCGGGGCCGTCATCGGCACGGGACCGATGCTGATCGTGTTTCTGCTGCTCGGGCGCCAGATCATCGGCGGTATCATGCAGGGCGCGGTGAAGGCCTGAACGCGGCGGACCGCAGCGGTCGAGGTCTGCCGGACCGGGTGGAATGTGGTCCTGCAGTGCCGGGTGGGGCCCGCGACCGCGGGCGTCCGGTTCGCACCTCGGCAGGCATCCGCTCCCAGCCGATGAGGAGGACTGAGCGCTCCGATGACGGCGCGGCGAGGTCGGCAGGGGGGCCAGGGGGCCTCCACGGACGAGAAGGCCCGGCGGACCGGTCGCCGGCTGCCCACCCTGGAGACCGTGGCAGCGGTCTCGGGCTTCTCCCGGGCGACCGTCTCCCGAGTGATCAACCAGTCGCCGACGGTGGCACCGGAGATCCGCGAGGCCGTCGAGGCGGTCATCGAGCAGCTCGGCTACGTGCCGAACCGGGCCGCCCGCTCCCTGGTGACCCGGCGCACCGGGTCGATCGCCCTTGTCGTGCGCGAGCCGGTGGAGTTCGGGGTCACCGACTCGTACCTGTCCGGTGTCATCGTCGCCGCGAGCCAGTCCCTCGCCGGGACCGGGGTGCAGCTCGCGGTGATGATGGCGGCCAACGACACGGACCACGCCAAGCTCGGCAGCTACGTGCGTAGCGGGCACGTGGACGGCGTCCTGCTGTTCTCGGTGCACGACGACGACCCGTTGCCCAGCCAGCTCGTCCGCGCCGGGGTGCCCGTCGTCCTCGGTGGCCGTCCTGCCGTGCCGCTGGCCGGCGGCAGCTACGTCGACACCGACAACCGCGGCGGTGCCGAGGCTGCGGCCGGGCACCTGCTCGGCCTCGGCCGCCGTCACCTCGCGATGATCTCCGGGCCGCCGGACATGACGGCGGCCGTCGACCGGCTGGACGGGTTCCGGAACGCCCTGCGCCGGGCGGGCCAGGCTCCTCCCACCGTCGCCTACGGCGACTTCACCCGCGCCGGGGGGGGGACCGCCATGCGGGAGATCCTCGACCGGCTCCCCGAGGTCGACGCCGTCTTCGCCGCCAACGACCTGATGGCCCTGGACGCCCTGCGTGCCCTGCGCGAGGCCGGCCGCCGGGTCCCGGACGACGTGGCCGTGGTCGGGTTCGACGACATCGACCTCGGCCGGTTCGCGGAGCCGCAGCTGACCACGGTGCACCAGCCGATCGCCGAGCAGGCCACGCTGATGGTGCGGATGGTCCTCGAACAGATCGAGGGCCAGCCGCCGCGGGAGCCCACCGTCCTCCCGGTCCACCTCGTGGTCCGCGGCTCGACCACCTCGACCGGGTAGACCCCCTCGACCGCACCGGGACGGCGACCGCGCGGAACCGTCCGCAGCCCCCTGTCCTCGTGGCGGTCACCCGCAGGGACGTCAGCTCCCCGGTCCTCTTCCCGCCGCGTCGTGGCCATGACCGGGCACCAGCACCTCGATCAGCCGGACGCGTCCGTCGCGGCGGAAGACGGCGGCGCTCAGGTCCGGGTCGAGCACCCCGCCGGGGAACGCGAGCCGGCTGCCGTCGCCCTGGTGCACCGTCACCAGGGGGCCGTCCCCGGTCGGCACCGTCGCCCCGGGACCGCCGCCGTTCCGGTAGAGCACGGGGACCTGGCAGAACGTGAAGGCCAGCGCGTCGGCCGGGACGGGCAGGCTGCACCGGTGCCCGGCGACGTCGGGGTAGTCCAGCCGGGTCGGTGCGGCGGCCCACTCGTCCTCGGCCAGCAGCGGCGGCACGAAGACGATCCGGCCGTCGCGGACCAGCAGCCCGAGCTCGCCGAACCTGGCCAGGATCGACTCCTTGACCTGGCCGGTCATCCCCGGCTGCCGCGCCCCGCCGCCGGCGGGGGTGTGCGAGTGCGGGTCGGTGGGGAACGCCCCGAACTCGGCGCAGGACCTGGTGAAGCCCAACCCGGCACGGACGTCGCGGTACCGCTGCGCGAGGCCGGTGGCGACGTGCTCCGGCGCCCCCTCGTCGACCGCCCGCTGGTAGGTCTCCAGGACGGTGAGCTGCAGCTTGGCCACCATGTGCCAGTAGACGCTGCCGAGGCCCTCGTAGCCGAAGAAGGACCCGGACCGACCGGTGAACTCCCGGTGCCGGAACACCTGCTCGTAGATCTCCAGGAGCGTCTCGCCGTCCCGCCGGACGGCCCGGGCGAGGGCGGGGTCGGCGCCGAGCCGGGTCAGCGCCAGCCGGACCTCGCCGGCGTTGGCCATCCCGCCGGCGAAGTGGTGGTCCCCGGTGACGTCGCGCACGACGACGCTGCGGTCACCGCGCTCGACCAGCAGCCCGATCAGCGGGCACCGGGCGACGGTCTCCGGCGGCAGGACGTTCCGCTCGACGAAGCCGGGCAGCGACCGGTCGGGGTAGAGCTGGTAGGTGCCGCGGTCCGGCCGGTAGAGGCTGCTCGCGCGCAGTGCCCGCAGCACCTCCAGTGACTCCTCGGTGCTCAGCAGGCCGCTGGCCAGGACGGCGACCTGGCCCTCCAGCATCAGCGGCAGGTGGCGGACCGAGGCGCTCTCGGGCTTGAGGTCGAGCAGGTTGTAGGAGTGGAACAGGCCGTCCGGGCGACGGTTGGCCCGCAACGCGTCCTCCACCACCGCCAGGGCCGTGTCGAGCAGGGCGGTGACCCGGGCCGCGGGGACTGTGGCGGACCGGCCGCCCGGCCCGGCGTAGACCCGGTCCCGGAAGTCGCTGCCGAGCCCGCCGAGGCGGTCCATGACCCGGCGGCGGTCGTCGTCGTCGCGGACGTCGCCGAGCGAGGACAGGACGTCGAGCACGCCGTCCAGCAGGTCCGCGACCTCCTCGCCGAGCGTGATCCCCTCGGCGGGGACGGCCAGCAGGTCGGGCAGGGCCACCAGGTAGCTGCGCAGCTGGGCCAGGGTGACCACCGAGACCCCCTGCCCGACCAGCGCGTTGTTCGCGTCGTTCCACTCCGGGCGCTGGGTGTTCATCCAGATCCCGGCGCCGGGGACCAGGTTCACCAACTTGGCCAGCAGCAGGGTCAGCAGCTTCTCCACCCCGGTCACCCGGATCAGCTCGCCGTCGGCGTCGGAAAGCAGCCTGCCGTCGGCGCCCTCGCGCATCACCCGCCGGTCGGACGCCTCCGCCCGTGCCGCGTCGTAGTCGATGGTCGACCGGGGGTCGGCGACGATCTGCTCGTGGCTCCGGATCCGGTACGGGACGTCGGCGTGGGTGAACACCCGGCGGTGCAGCAGACCGGTCACCCGGCCTGGGTGGAAGCGCTGCGCCAGCCGCAGCAGGGCGAGCAGGTAGACGATCTGGTGGTCGCTCCAGTACCCGATGTTCGACCACGGTTCGTCCGGTGCCGGGCGTTCCCACGCGATCCCGCTCCGGGAGATCCGGTACGGGTTGTAGCCGTCGACCGTCGTCGCCGACAGGAACGTGGCGACCATGGACTCCAGGTACTCGGGGAAGGACCAGCCGAGGGCCTCCCAGTTCTGGAAGACGTCCCGCCAGTTGCCCTGGAAATCCGGCTGCGGCACCCCGCCGTCCCGGTACGGCGCGATCTCGAAGGTGTTCCACGGCCTGCTGGGGTCGCCGTGCCGGCGTCCCCAGGACAGCGGGAGGTACTCGGTGAGCAGCCGGTGCAGGTCCGGGTCCTCGACCAGGGCCGCCCGCCGGTACAGCTCGACGGCGTGCAGTCTCGGGGGCAGGTCGGCCAGCCGGCGCGCGCAGCGGCGGGCGGTCCGGGGGCTGCGTTGCTCGACGAAGGCCCGCATGTCCGCCCCGCGCACCGTGTAGCCCTCCGCGAACGTCCCGCCTCGCATGGCGTTGAACAGCACGTTCGCGAGGTGGTGGGCCGCGGTGGCCTCGTGGCCGCAGGCCTGGGCGCCGTCCGCCCTGCCGACCAGGTCGACCAGCGCGTCCCGCCCGGCCGTCAGGTCGGCGGTCAGGTCGCGCGCCACCTCGTCCGGGGCCCGCAGCCGTTCCCTCAGGTCGACCACCGCGGCGGCGTCCAGCCCGGTGTCGGCGACGATCCGCCAGCTGCGTTCCTCCGCGCCGTCGAGCACCAGCTCCCGGCCCACCAGGTAGGCGCCCCGGCGACCACGGGTCTCCCGCTGCCCGTGCAGCTCGCCCGTCGTCCGGTGACCGTCCACCGCGTCGGCGGAGAGCAGCACCTGGGCACCCGGCGCGTCCAGCCGCCAGCACACGGTGGCGAGCAGCGCCTCCCGGGGCTCGGCGCGGTCGGTGAGCTCCGAGCCCATCCAGTACGTCGCCAGCCCGGTGCCCGGGTCCAGCCTCGCGCGCTTGTAGGCGTCGATCAGCACGCTGTACTCCTGCTGCGCCCGGACCCCGACCCCCGCGGGCAGCAGGTTCAGCAGCCCGTCGAGGACGGAGAGCTCGTGCCGACCGCCGTCGAGAGCCGCCAACCGGGACTCCCGGACGACGCCGAACGTGCCGCTGGTCCGCCAGACCTCCCGGAACCGCAGCCCGAGGTCCTCCCGGACCTCCTCCAGGATCACCGTGCTGCTCAGGGCGTCCTTGTAGGCGGCCCGGGAGACTCGCGGATCGGTGCGTCCGGCGGGGGAGAGCGGCTCCCACCGGACCCGGCGGCCGTCCGACCGCCGGGTCCGGACCACGGTGACGCCTCCGGTGACGCCGGCGGTGTCCGCGAGCTTGTCCTCGGTGACGTAGGGGAACAGGGCCTGGTCCGGCCGGCCGCGCCCCGCGGTCAGTCCCCCGGAGCTGGAGAGGAACAGCCACATGTCGTGCACCCCCACCACCGGGACGAGGAACGGCGGCAGGCGGTGGTAGCCGCTGATCCGGTGGTACCGGACGCCGTCGATCCCGACGTGGTCGTCGTGGACGCCGGGGGGTGGGGCGACATGCATGGAGGAGCCTCTCGGGACGCCGGGGGAGGTCAGGCCGGACAGCGCGGTCAGTGACCGAAGGTGAACCAGTTGACGTTGACGAAGTCGGCCGGTTGGCCGCTGGTGAAGGTCAGGTAGACGGTGTGGGTGCCGGTGACGCCCGCGATGTTGGCCGGGACGGTGCGCCAGCTCTGCCAGCCGCCGGTGTTCGCGATCGCGAAGCTGCCGACCGGGGGCGAGGTCGGGCTGTCGAGCCGCACCTCCACCAGCCCGCTGGCCCCGCCCCCGGCCCCGGAGGCGACCCGGGCGACGAACTGCCGGGCCGGGGTCGGGCCGAAGTCGACCCTGTCGTAGCGGGTCCAGTCCCCGGTGGCGATCCAGCCGATGTTCTGCCCGCCGCCGGAGTCCTGGGTGGTCTCGGTCCCGACGCCGTTCTGGGCGTCGAAGGTCTCCGCTTGGATGGCCGCGTAGGCGTTCCGGGAGCCGGCGGGCGGCGTCGTGGTCGTCGTGGTTCTGGTCGTGGTGGTGGTCGTGGTCGTCGTGGTTCTGGTGGTCGTCGTGGGGACGGCGCCGTTCCTGCTGTACACCGCGACGTAGTCGACGAGCATCGGGCGACCGGAGACCGTGGCCGCGGTCGGGGTGGCGTACCCGGCCACGCCGTTGGGGAAGCCCCCGCCCATCGCGACGTTGAGCAGCAGGAAGTACCCCTGGTGGCCGGTCATGTTGGTCCAGTGCGGCTCACCGAGCTGGTTCTGGTCGACCGTGTGGAAGAGCTGGCCGTCGACGTACCAGCGCAGTTGCTGCGGGCTCACCCCGGCGTCCCACTCGAAGCGGTAGGTGTGGAACGCCGACTGGCAGGAGGACGAGGGGCAGGCCCTGCTGCCGCCCAGCCCGTTGGTCTCGTTGCACGGACCGCCCGGGTTGACGCCGCAGTGCAGCACTCCCCAGACCTGGTTGACCCCGTTGACGTTCTCCATCACGTCGAACTCGCCGATCATCGGCCAGTTCTGGTAGTTGCCCCGGTAGGGCGCGCCCAGCGCCCAGAACGCCGGCCAGTACCCGAGGGCCTCGCTGCCGGTGACGTTCGGCATCTGGATCCTGCCCTCGATCCGCAGCACCCCGCCGCTCGGCGGCCGGAAGTCGCTGCGTCGGCTCTCGATGCGCGCCGAGGTCCAGTTCCCCGCGGCGTCCCGGACCGGGGTGATCCGGAGATTGCCACCGCCGTCCCTGGCGAGGTTGGCGGTGCTGTTCGTGTAGGTCTGGATCTCGCCGGTGCCCCAGTTCGCCGGGCCGCCCGGGTAGGCGGTGCCGGTGTCGATGATCCAGTCGGTGGACGACGGAAGGCTGTTCGCCGGGCCGGTGAAGTCGTCGCTCCACACCAGGTTCCAGCCGGTCGGGGTCGCGGGGACGGCAGCGGTCGCCGGGTGCACGGCGACGACGGTGACGGCGACGGTTGCCGCCGTCCCGAGGATGAGCAGATGACGGACGGGTCGGTGGGATCGCATGGCATGGCCTCTCTGCGAGACGGTTGCGCCGCGGCGGTGCGCGGCCCCGACCCCCCCGAGCGGAGCCGTGAGAGAGAGCGATCCATACCGATAAGTCCGAGGCCAGAGCCTTGAGTATCGATGATGAGAGAGCGCTCTCTCATCCCGAGTGTGCCTGTAGGGGTCGCATCGGGTCAATACCTTCCGGTCGGCTCCGGTGGCTGCGTCACCGGCTCCGGTGCGCCCGGTCGCGGTGGGTCCGTCGGAGGCTGGCGCCGGGCACAGGAACGGCCCGGGAGAGCGGCACTGCTCTCCCGGGCCGGACCCGCGGCGTGGCGGCTCGGCTCACCACCCGGCGGAGCCGGGCGTCCCGGACTGCCGACCGCTCCGGGCGTTCTCGTGGACGGCGACCACGATGACCCGGTGCCGAGGTGGGGACTCGCGGGATCCGTCAGTTCGCGGTGCAGGAGGTCACCGTGAGGCCCGAGGGAGATCCGGAGCCCTGGAAGCCGAAGGAGGTCGTCTGACCGGACGCCAGGATGCCGTTGTAGGTCTCGTTGCGGACCTGCACGGTTCCGGTGCTCCCGCTGCGCACGCCGTTCCAGCTCCCGGTGATCGTGGTGCCGGCGGGCAGGGCCAGGGTCACCTGCCAGCCGCTGAGGGCCAGGTCCGCCCGCACCGTGACGGTGCCGACGAAGCCGCCCTGCCAGGCGTTCGACGTCGCGTAGGAGGCGGAGCACGCTCCGCCTCCTGAGCCGCCCGACGACGTGGTCGTGGTCCGCGTGGTGGACGTCCCCGTGGTGGCGGTCGTCGTGGACGTCGGGGTCGGTCCGCTGGCCAGCGGGCAGGTGCTGGAGTAGCGGGAGACGCTTCCGGAGACGCTCGGACCGGGGCAGAGGAACTGCTCGTAGCGGGTGTCGCCGTCGACGAAGCGCTTCAGCCAGGACACAAACATCATGGCCACGTCGGCATTGGCTGACTGGGGGAAGAAGTGGCTGGCTCCGGCGAGCTCGAGGTAGGCCTTGTCCGGGGTGGTCGGGAGGCTGGTGTAGAAGGGGACGGCGTGACTGGAGACCGCGGCGATCGTGTCGCTCTGGCCACCGATGATCAGGGTGGGGACCCGGTTACCCGACCAGTTCTTCGTCGTGTTCCACGGGGCGAGGGGGACGGCGGCCCTGAGACCGGGCCGGTCCTTGGCGGCCTCGAGGGTTCCGCCGCCGCCCATCGAGTGTCCCGCGACGGCCAACCGTGAGGCGTCGATCCGGCTGCGCACCGAACTGGTCCTGGTCAGGTGGTCGAGGGCGGCGAGCAGTTCGTCGCCGCGCTGCGCGGGCTGGTCGGAGGTGGTGACGGTGTCGATGATGAAGACGACGAACCCGTGCGAGGCGACCCGGGGGCCGAACCACGCCAGGCTCTCCTTGGTTGCCGTGTAGCCCGGGCACATCGCGACGGCGCCGAACGTCCCGTCGGAGGTGGAGGTCGGGTAGTACACGGTGCCGCCGCCGAAACCGCTGACGGCGGAGCGGGCAACGGTCGTGCTCGTGGTGGCGTACGGGCCGCTGCCGGCCCGGACGCTGCTCAGGGTGGGGTTCGGGCCTCGTTGGTAGGGGTTGTCGGCCGCCTGGACGGCGGGTGTCACCGCCATCCCGAGGCTCACGGCCGCTGTCGCGGCCACGGTCAGCGTGACGAGGCGGTTCGCTCTGCGTGGATGCACGTCGACACACTCCTTGCGGGGGACGGACTGCGGTCGTGGCCCGGCGCTCCGGGACGCGCCGGGGGTCGGGGTCCCGTGGGGTCGCCCGACGGGCAGGTCGCCGGGACTCCCCACGCCGACACGGGTGACCCGATGATGACGGGAATGCCGGCTCGGGGGATCCGTGGAATCACCGGTGGTCACGGTTCCGTGCGGTCCTGCACCACCGGTCGGGAACCCGGGCAGGTGGGTGTCCGCATTCCTCACCCGTCATCCCGGGTGCATGTCGGATATCACCGGAAATGCTCGTGAGGCGTTTCCTTCCACGACGCGACGCCGCCGAACGGTGACGGGTGCGAAATCACCTGCCCGACACCGGTGGTTTCCCCGATGGCTGCGGACGACATCTCCGCTTGTATCGACGGCACCCGGTCCCGTGAACACCTTCGGCGTCGGTGCGCACCGGGCCGAGGGCCGGGACGGAATCCGTCGAACACGAGCGAACTCGCGTTCCTCCGGTATCGCTGGGAAGGAAGAACACATGTCTCGGACACTCACCCGCCTGCGGGCGCTCGGTGCGGTCGGTCTCGGGGTCGTCGCCCTGGTGGCGGGCACCCTCACCGTCGCTCCGACGGCCTCCGGCGCCTCGTGCAGCACCGTCGAGGTGATCTTCGCCAGGGGGAGCGGGGAGCTGCCTGGCCTCGGAATCGTTGGGCAGCCGTTCGTGACCGCCATCAGGTCCGGCCTGGCCGGACAGTCCGTCAGTTCGTACGCCGTGAACTACGCTGCCGCCCTGGACCAGTCCAGTGCGGGGGCCGGGGCGACGGACATGACCAACCGCGTCCGCAGCGTCGCGGCGCAGTGCCCGAACACGAGTTTCGTCCTCGGCGGCTATTCGCAGGGTGCGAGCGTGACGGACATCTCCATCGGGATCCGCACCATGCTGGGGACCGGCCAGACGATTCCCGCCAACCTCTCGTCGAGGGTGAAGGCGGTCGTCGTGTTCGGGAACCCGCTGCGGCTCTACGGCCAGACCATCAGAACCGCGAGCCCGACCTACGGCTCCAGGGCGATGGACATCTGCAACTCCGGCGACCCCGTGTGCGGTGCCGGCTACAACATGATGGCCCACCTGATGTACCAGTCCAACGGTTCCACCACGCGCGGTGCCCAGTTCGCCGTGAGCAGGGTACGCGCGGGCTGATCTCCGCATCGTCGGCGTTCTCCTCCGGCATTCGTCCTGACCGACGGGGGACTCGAGGGAAAGGCATTCCTCGGATCCCCCGTCGACGTCCGCTGCTACGGGGGATCCGACGCGTACCCGGCCAGTTCGACCCGCGACCTGATGCCCAGCCGGGTGAAGATCCGGCCGAGGTGGTACTCGACCGTGCGGACGCTCAGGAAGAGCCGGCCGGCGATCTCCTGGTTGGTCGCCCCGGACACGGCGAGCTGGGCGATCTGGTGCTGCTGCGGGGTGAGCGCCCGGTCGAGGGGCGTCGGATCGACGGGCGTCGACGGTGCGGGGACGCGTTCGCCCGCGGCCCGGAGGTCGGTCCGCGCCTGGTCGGCCCAGCCGCCGGCGCCCATCCGCTCGAAGGTCTCCAGGGCGGCCTGCAGGAGCGGGCGGGCCGCGCGGGGCTGCCGCCGGCGGCGGAGCCGCTGTCCGTGGAGGAGGTCGGTGCGGGCGCACTCGAGGTCGGAGTCGGCGAGCAGGTGCAGCCGGTGGGCCTCCTGGAAGCGTTCGTCGGCCTCGGCGTCGTCCTCGGTCACCAGCGCCCGTGACCGGCAGGCGAGGGCCGTCCACCCCGGGTTGCCGGTGCTGCGGGTCCAGGTCTCGAACCGGGCGAGCGGGCCGAACACGTCGTCGGTCTCCCCGGCCTTGGCCGCGGCCTCGACCAGGTAGCAGAACAGGGCCGTCTTCACGATCTGGTGGCCAGGGGGTGCGAGCGGGCCGGCCAGCCGGTCCAGCCGGTGGAACGCCCGGACGACGTTGCCGTCGATCAGGTCGACGACGGACAGTGCCCAGTCCGCGATCATGGACGTCGGGCTCGGTGCCGTCTCCCGGTGCCGGACGTGCTCCCGCAGCTCCCGGAGGTGGGCCAGGGCGGTGTCCCGGTCACCGGCGACGGCGGCCAGCACCGCCAGCATGGCCAGGTGTTCCCGGATGAGGTCCTCCTGCCCGTTGGCCCGGGCGAGCTCCCGCGCGTCCAGGACCAGGGCTGTCGCCTCGGGGTACCTGCCGAGTGCGAAGTCGGCGAGCGCGCCGAGCCAGACCGCCTGGGGGACGACCGCCTTCTCGCCGCGTTCCCGGGCGAGGGCCACCGCCCTGGCCGCCATCCGGCGGGCGGCGACGTCGTCACCGACGAGGATCCCGGCGTAGCAGGCGCGCAGCAGGTCGTCGGTGCTCTCCGTGTCCTCGGCGAGGGCGAGAACCCGGCGCAGGGAGGTCACCCCGTGGACGAGGTCCCCCTCGTGGACGGCGGCCATCCCGTTGAGCTGCTCGAAGGCGAGCTCCTCGTCCGGTGACTCCTCCGGCCGGCGCAGGGTCTCCGCTCTCCGTGCCAGCTCGGGCAGCAGGTCCTCGTGCCCGAGCCGGTAGACCGCGCTGCCCATCCGCAGCAGGGTCGTCAGCGCCAGCTCACGGTCGGTCCTGCCGAGCTCCCGGGAGATGGCGAGCAGCCGGTCGAAGGCCGGGTCCCGGGAGCCGGTGGTGAGGTCGATCTCGCTGCGGAGCACCCGCGCCGCCGTCCGGATCCGGGCCGGTGTCGCCTGGGTGCCCACCTCCTCCAGCAGGAGCCGGGCCCGGTGCAGGCGCCCGCCCAGCCAGGCCCGCTGCGCGGCGAGGAGGCGGTACTCGTCCGCGGTGGCGGGTTCGGTGGTCAGGCGGGCGGCGCGCTCCAGCGCCAGGGCCGCCCTGAGGTGGTCGCCGGCGTCCTCGTCCGCGGCCTCGGCGAGCTGCGCGGCCAGGTGCGGGTCGGGCCCGGGTACCGACAGCGCCCGGTGCAGGAGGGAACGCGGCGAGGGCGGTGAGGTGGACAGACACCGGGCGAGGACGGCGTGCGTCGCCCGGCGGTCGGCCACCGTCGCCGCGTGGTAGACGACCGTGCGCAGGAGGGGTGGCCGGAGCCGGACGCCGTCCGGCCGGACCTCGACGATCCCCGCCTCCTCCGCCGGCCGGAGGTCGGCCAGGTCCAGCCCGGCGGCCTCGGCAGCCCGGGCGAGTTCGTCCTCGGACAGCCGCTCGTCGGCGGCGACGATCAGCAGCAGTCGCCGGGTGGTCGCAGCGAGCGGCTCGACCAGGCGGAGATGGGTCCGGCATGACCGGCTGTGCCTCGGGAGAGTGGCGGGCAGAGACGCCGTTCCCCGGCCGGGCGCGGGAAGGGACCGCGCCAGGTCGAGGAGGCCCTGGGGGTTGCCGCAGCCGAGGTCCGCCAGGGCGCCGGCGAGGTCCCCCGGCACGTCGTGGGCCTGCAGGAGCTCCAGGCTGCTGCGCTGGTCCAGTTCGGTGAGCCGCTGGCGGGGGATGCCGCCCAGCCTGTCGGGCGGCGGTCTGTCGCGGTCCGGCTCGGTCGCGGGGGAGTGGTCGTCCGGCAGCCGCCCGGTGGGGACGTCGTCCTCCGCGAACAGGACGGCCAGCCGATCGTGGTCGCAGCGTCGGGCCACGAAGGCCAGGGCGTCCAGTGAGGGCCCGTCCAGCCACGAGGCGTCGTCGACGAGACAGAGCACGGGACCCGTGGCGGCCAGCCCGCGCAGGACCGCGAGCAGGTCGAGCGGAGGCGACGCGGGGGTCGTGCCGGTCGCCATGGCGCGGGCCAACCGGGCACCCTCCTCCGGGGTGCTCCTGACGATCTCCTCCCGCACCGGGTCCAGCAGCCGGTGGAGCCCGGCGAGCGCCAGCGTCCGTTCCACCGCCACCCCGGCGGTCGACAGCACCCGCCACCCGGCCGCCGCCGTCGCTGCCCGGCGCAGCAGGGCGGTCCGGCCCGTTCCGGGGCTGCCGTGCACGACCAGCCCGCCCCCGGTGCCGTTCGCCGCGCCGGTGAGCAGCGCCGTCACGGCGGCGAGCGCGTGCTCACGCCCCAGCAGCCGGTTCGCCCGGGACGGCTCTGTGCTGCTGGCCTCTGTGTCGCTGGGCTCTGGACGGGTGCGTTCGGCGTCGGTGGGTTCGGAGCTACTGCCGGCGGAGGGCGTGCCGGGAGGAGCGGTGAACCCCCGCGTCGGGGGGTGCGGCTCCGGCATGCCGTGCAGTGTGATCCAGGAGAGGGCGCGGGGGAAGGGGTGACCGGCGCCGCCGGCCGGTCGCCGCTGGGGGTCGGCGGGAGAACTGGTGATTCCACGGAAGGGGTTGGTGATCCGGGAGCGGCGGGGACGGCGGAGGCCGGGCTCAGAAGCGGACGTCGCCGAGCCTGTCGTCGGGATGACTCCCGCAGTGACCGATCAGGGTGGCCGTGGTGGTGAGGATCGCGACCTCACCGGGAGCTCCCTTCGTCCCCACCACCTGCACGAGGTAGTCCTGGGCCAGCGTCTTCTGGTCGGCAGCGGACCTCTCCAGGTAGTCGGCGCAGGAGACGTCCAGGCCGTCGTCGCCGCACCCGCCGAGCAGGAGCGTCGTGAGGACGACGGCGACGACGGAGGTGATTCCACGGATCATCGTGTTCCCGCTTCTCGTCGGGTGGGCTGACGTGACGGGGACGGGCGTGGGGGCCCGGGCCCCGGAGGTGATCGCTCCCGATGCTGACGGGAATCCCCGCCCGGGGGATCCGTGTAACCACCGGTGTCGGCCCCCGGGACGGCCGGAGCCCGTCGGCCCGGCGTCCCGGGCACTGCCGACGGCTCGCTCCGGGACCCCACCGACTTGACGTCCAGTAGAAAGGTAAGGCTAACCTAACTACGGTGGGGAGGTGTTCCTGGTGCCTCCAGTGTCCTCGACGGGGAAGGTCGTCACCGGATGGGCGTGGGTTTCGTCGACGGTCTCGGGCGGTTCGGTGACCGTCCCGCGCTCGTCGTCCCGGATCCCGACGGCGGCGCCGACCCCGATCGCACCCGCACCGTCGGCTACCGCGAGCTGGCGGAGCTCGTGGCGGCAGGGGCCCGCCGGCTCGGGTCCACCCGCCGGCTCGTCCTCGTCGAACCGGCGGCCACGCTCGACGGCGTCGTGACCTACCTCGCCGCCCTCGCCGGCGGTCACGCCGTCCTCCTCTCTCCCGACGGCGCCACCGCGGCCAGGGAGCGGCTCCTCGCCCGTTACGACCCGGACGTCGTCGCCCGGCGCACGACGCAGGGTACGAGCCGGCCGTGGACGGTCGAGGAGCGTCGCGTCGGGTCGGCCCACACGCTCCACCCCGAGCTCGCGCTCCTCCTGGGGACCTCCGGCTCGGCCGGCTCGTCGAAGCTCGTCCGGCTCTCGGCGGAGAACCTCTCGGCGAACGCCGAGGCCGTCGCGGAGTCCCTCGGGCTCACCGCGGCGGACCGGGCGGTGACGACGCTGCCGCTCGCGTACTGCTACGGCCTGTCCGTCCTGCACAGCCACCTCGCACGGGGCGCCTCGGTCGTCCTCTCCGAGCGGTCCGTCGTCGACGAGGGGTTCTGGCGGACCGTCGAGCAGTTCCGGGTCACCACCCTCGCCGGGGTGCCGCACACCTTCGACCTCCTCGACCGCGCCGGGTTCGCCGACCAGTCGTGCCCGGCCCTGCGCCTGGTCACCCAGGCCGGGGGCAGGATGGCCCCGGACCGGGTCGCCGCCGTCGCCGCGCTCGGTGCCCGGCGGGGGTGGGACCTCGTCGTCATGTACGGCCAGACCGAGGCGACCGCCCGGATGACCTGTGCCGCCCCCGGCCTGGCGACGCACCGGCCGGACACCGTCGGCCGCCCGGTGCCCGGCGGCCGGGTCCGCATCCTGACCGGCAGACCAGGGGACCCCGACGTCGAGGCTCCTCCCGGCGAGGTCGGCGAGATCGTCTACACGGGCCCCAACGTCATGCTCGGCTACGCGCACGGTCCCGCCGACCTCGTCCTCGGCCGGACGACGACCCGGCTGCGGACCGGCGACCTCGGCCGGGTGGACGGCGACGGTCTCCTCACCGTGACCGGGCGGCTCAGCGCGGTCATCAAGGTCGTCGGCGTCCGGATCGACCTGGAGCAGGTCGACGCCTCGCTCGCCGACCTCGGGCTCACCGGGCTCGCGGCCGGCAGGGACGACCGGCTCGACGTCGCCGTCGAGTGCTGCGCGCACCCGGCCATGGTCCGCGGCGTCCTCGCCGCCGAGTTCTCGCTCCCGCCGGCCGCGGTGCGCGTCGTCGCGGTCGAGGAGCTGCCGAGGACACCCAACGGCAAACCCGACCGTGCCGCCGTCCCCGCCCTGGTCGAGGCCGGGACGGTCGGTGCGGCCTGCTGCGCGGCGGTGGGCTGCGCCGGTGCCTGCGGGCCGGCCGGGACGCCCCGCCCCGGCCCGCAGGCATGCGGGACGTCCGGCGGGACCGACCTCTGCACCCGGCTCGTCGCCCTCTACGCCGGGCTGCTCGACCGCCCCGACGCGGAGACGACCTCGACGTTCACCTCCCTCGGCGGTGACTCCCTGAGCTACGTCGCGGTCTCGGTGCGGCTCGAGGACGAGCTCGGGACGCTCCCCGACGGGTGGCCGACGATGACGATCGCCGAGCTCGCCGCCGCCGGCACCCTGCGGACGCCGTTGGCCCGGGTCGAGACCAGCGTCGTCCTGCGCTGCCTGGCGATCGTCGCCGTCGTCGGGACGCACGCCGGCCTGTTCACCCTCCGCGGAGGCGCGCACCTCCTGCTCGCCGTCGCCGGGTTCAACGCCGCCCGGCTCACCTTCGCGGTCACCGGCACCGCGGAGCGGCTCGGCGCGCACGCCCGTCGCGTCGGCCGGACCCTCGGCCGCGTCGCCGTCCCGGCCGTGGCCTACGTCGGCGTGCTCGCCGCGCTCGGTCTCTACCCGTGGACGACGGCGCTGCTCGTCAACGGACCGCTCGGCCCGGACCGGTGGGGCGCGGCCTGGCACTACTGGTTCGTCGAGGCCCTGGTCTGGATCCTCGCCGCGACCGGGCTGCTCCTCGCCGTGCCCGCGGTCCGCCGCGTCCGGGCGGAACACCCGTTCGGCGTCGCGCTCGCGCTCGTCGCCGTCGGACTGCTGCCCCGCTTCGACCTCGTCCACCTCTCGACCGGACCCGAGCGCGGCACGCCGCAGCACGTCTTCTGGGTCTTCGCCCTGGGCTGGGCTCTCGCCGAGGCCCGAACGACCCGGCAGCGGCTCGTCGTGACCGTCGTCGCGGTCGTCGCCGTCCCCGGCTACTTCGACGCCCCGCTGCGGGACGCCGTCCTGCTCACCGGGATCCTCGCGCTGGCATGGCTGCCGGTCCTCCCGCTGCCCCGGGTGGTCACCCCCGTAGTGGGGGTCGTGGCCAGCAGCTCCCTCTACACCTACCTCACCCAGTGGCAGGTCTTCCCCGCCCTGCGTGAGGTCCCCGGCCTCGCGCTCGCGGCCTCGCTGTTGGTGGGTGCCCTCGCCTGGACCCTCGCCGAGCGGGTCCGCCTGGCTTCGTCCCGGCTGCGGCGACCAGCCGTCGCCGTACCCGGTCACCCGTTCGCCGCGGCCGGTCGGTCAGCCGCGGCGGGCCCGTCAGTCGCGGCGGGCCCGCCCGCCGCCCTCCCGGACCGAGACCCCGTTCCCCCGACAAGGAGATCCGCGTGACCCGCAGGACCCCAGCCCTCGTCGCCACCGCCACGGCGGCCGTACTGCTCACCTCGGCCTGCGGGGGCGGCGTGGCGGGGGATGCGCCGCTCGACCCGGACACGCTCACCGTCTACAGCTCCCAGCACGAGAACCTGACCAAGGCCTGGGTGGACGCCTTCACCGCGGAGACCGGGATCGAGGTCCAGGTGCGGTACGGCAAGGACGCCTCGATGGGCAACCAGATCGTCACCGAGGGCGACAGGTCACCCGCCGACGTCTTCCTCACCGAGAACAGCCCGGCGATGACGCTGGTGCAGAACGCCGGCCTGTTCGCACCGCTCGACGCGGCGACCCTCGCGCAGGTCCCGAAGGGGTTCCGGCCGACGAACGGGCGTTGGACCGGGGCCGCGGCCAGGGCGACCGCGCTGGTCTACAACCCGTCGCTGCTGCCGGAGTCCCAGCTCCCGAAGAGCCTGATGGACCTCGCCGAGCCCGCCTGGAAGGGCCGCTGGGGAGCCGGAGCGGCCGGTGCCGACTTCCAGGCCATCGTCGGCGCCGTCCTGGCCACCCAGGGGGAGGAGCGGACGACGGCGTGGCTGGCCGGCCTCAAGGACAACGCGCGGATCTACGCCAACAACATCGCCACGATGAAGGCGGTCAACGCCGGGGAGGTCCCGGCCGGGGTGATCTACCACTACTACTGGTACCGCGACCGGGCGAAGACCGGGGAGGGCAGCGCCAACACCCGGCTGCACTTCTTCCGCGGCAGCGACCCGGGGGCGTTCGTCAGCGTCTCCGGAGCCGGCGTCCTCGCGGCGAGCGAGCACGCGGCCGACGCCCAACGGTTCGTCGCCTTCGTCACCGGCCCCACGGGCCAGCGGGTCCTCGCCGAGAGCGACACCATGGAGTACCCGGTCGGCGGCGGCGTCGCGGCGGCTCCGGCCCTCACCCCGCTCGACGAGCTCGAACCGCCCTCGATCGACCCCGCGGAGCTCAACGGCCCGACGGTCGTCCGGCTGATGACGGACGCGGGGGTCCTGTAGGGATGCGGGCGACCGCGCAGGCACCGGCCGGCAGGGAGACCCACCGCCCCGCCGCACCCGGCCACGGCCTCGGGCCCGTCGCCGGAGCCGGCGTCCCGCGCTGGGTCGTCGTCGCGGCCCTCGGCGTCGCAGCCCTCACGCTGCTGCCGGTCGTGGTGGTCACCGCCCGGGCGGTGACCACCGACCCGGGCGCCGCCGCCGACATCCTGCTGCGTCCCCGGCTCGCCGAGCTCCTCGGCAACACCCTCACGCTCGTCGTGCTCTCCGGGACCGCGTGCCTCGGCCTCGGGATCGCCGCCGGCTGGCTCGTCGAGCGGACGACGCTGCCGCTGCGGGGGCTGTGGCGGCTGCTCCTGGTCGCCCCGCTCGCCGTCCCCGCGTTCGTCAACGCCTACGCCTGGGTGTCGCTGCGTCCGGGGACCGACGGGCTCGTCGCCGCCGTCGGCGTGACGACGCTGTCCTACTTCCCGTTCGTCTACCTCCCCGTCGCGGCGGCCCTGCGCGGGCTCGACCCCGCCCTGGAGGACTCGGCCAGGGCCCTCGGCCTCGGCCCGGTCGCGGTCTTCGGCCGCGTCGTCCTGCCCCAACTCCGCCCGGCGGCCCTCGGCGGCCTGCTCCTGGTGAGCCTGCACCTGCTCGCCGAGTTCGGAGCCCTGGAGCTGGTCCGTTTCCCGACGTTCACCGTCGCGATCCTCCAGCAGTACGACACGTCCTTCGCCGGGGCGACGGCGGAGCTCCTCGCCCTCGTCCTCCTCGTCGTCACCGCGGGGATCCTTCTCACCGAGCACCTCGCCCGCGGCCGGGCCCGCTACGCCCGACTCGGTCCGGGCAGCCGGCGCCGGGCGGGGGTCGTCCCCCTCGGCCGGTGGACGGTGCCGGCGCTCGCCGGCCTCGGCGCCCTCGTCGTCGCCGCGCTCGGCGTCCCCCTCGGCAGCCTGGCCCGGTGGCTGGGCGCGGCCCCGGACGCGTTCTCCGAGACCGCGTCGGACGCCGGGGCACTCGTCCCCGCGACGCTGACGACCCTCGGGCTCGCCGCGGCGGCCGCCGCCGTCACCCTGGTCGCAGCCTTCCCGGTGGCGTGGCTGGTGACCCGCAGGCAGGACCGGCTCGCCGCGGCCGTCGAACGGGCCACCTATCTGGCGAGCTCCCTGCCCGGCGTCGTCGTCGCACTGGCCCTGGTGACCCTGACCGTCCGCGCCGTCCCCGTGCTCTACCAGTCGACGACGCTCCTCGTCGTCGCGTACACCGTCCTCTTCCTGCCGCGTGCCGTGGTGTCGCTGCGGGCGGCTCTCGCGCAGGCCCCGCCCGAGCTCGTGGACGCCGCGAGGGCGCTCGGCGTCGGGTACGGGGGAGCCCTCCGGAGGGTGCTCGTCCCGCTGGCGCTGCCGGGTGCCCTCGCGGGCACCGCGCTCGTCGTCGTCGCCACGGCGACCGAGCTGACCGCGACGCTGCTGCTCGCCCCCACCGGCACCAGGACCCTCGCGACGGGGTTCTGGGCGGCCAGCGACTCCCTCGACTACGCGGCCGCGGCCCCCTACGCCGTCGTGATGGTCCTGCTCTCCGTCCCGCTCACCTGGCTGCTCCTGCGCCGCCCGACCGAGGAGGCCGGATGACCCGGCAGGTCCTGACCGTGCCGCCGACCGGCACATCGCCCCGGGTGCCCGCGGCACCTCCCGACCGGACGACCGCGCTGCGGGTCGACGGTCTGGTCGGCGGCGTCGGCGGCACCCGGGTGCTCCATGGCCTCGACCTGGACGTCGCGACCGGGTCGACCACCGCGGTCCTCGGGCCGTCCGGCTGCGGCAAGACGACCCTGCTGCGCGCCGTCGCGGGGTTCGTGGTCCCCGAGGCGGGCACGGTGACGATCCACGGCGAGCTGGTCGCCTCCGGGGACCGGCGACGCGGGTGGTTGCCGCCCGAGCGCCGGGCCGTCGGCTACGTCGCCCAGGAGGGCGCTCTGTTCCCGCACCTGTCCGTCGCGGACAACATCACCTTCGGGCTGAGCCGGGCCGTGCGCCGCAGCCGCCGGGCGGCCCGCGCCCACGTCGGGGAGCTGCTCGACCTGGTGAGCCTCGACGGCGACCTCGCCGACCGCAGGCCGCAGCAGCTCTCCGGCGGCCAGCAGCAGCGGGTCGCCTTGGCCAGGGCGCTCGCCCGGCGGCCACGACTGGTCCTGCTCGACGAGCCGTTCTCGGCCCTCGACGCCGGCCTGCGCGCGACGACCAGGGCTGCTGTCAGGGAGGCGCTGCTCGCGGTCGGTGTCACCGTCGTCCTGGTCACCCACGACCAGGACGAGGCGCTGTCCTTCGCCGACCGGGTCGCGCTCATGCGGGACGGGAGGATCATCCAGGTCGACACCCCCGCCGCCGCCTACGAGCGACCGGTCGACCGGGGTGCTGCCGAGTACCTCGGGGAGTCCGTCGTCCTGCCGGGCCTGGTCGCGGGCGGGGTGGCCGGCTGTGCGCTCGGCGGGATCGCCGTCCAGGACCGGGTGCCCGACGGCCCGGCGGAGATCGTCCTCAGACCGGAACAGCTGCGCCTGACCGTGGACCGGCCCCCGACGCCGGACGGCCCCGGATCTCCTGCGGGCACCGGATCTCCCGCGGGCACGGGGTCACCCGCGGGCACCGGGGCGCCCCTCCCGCGCGGCGTCGTGGAGCGGGTGACGTACTTCGGCCACGACACGCTGACCGACGTCCGCCTGACCGGCGGCCAGGTCGTGCGGGCCCGGATGTTCGGCACCGACGTGCCGGGGGGCGGTGACGTGGTGCGGGTCGCGGTGCACGGTGCCGCGCGTGCCTACCCCGCGTCCGGACCGTCCTGAGACCGGGGGCCGGCGGATGCCGGTTCGGCGACGGGCTGACATACTCCGGGGCATGTTCGTGTCGTCGGCCCCGCTGTGCGCTCCGGTGTGTCCGTGGGTCGCAGGCGTGGGCTGTCGGCGTCCTGCGGCCTGACCCAGCGTCCGAATCGCGTCGCCGACCCAGCGCCCGAGCGCGCGTCGCCGACGCGGCAACCCGGTCACCTCCTCGGGTGACCCGTGCCGGCAGGAATCCCCATGAGCCATCCCTCGTCCTTGATCGTCCTTCATGCCCATCCGGACGATGAGTCGATCTTCACCGGTGCGACCATCCGGCGAGCCGCCGACGCCGGGGTCCGCGTCGTCGTGATCTCCGCAACGAGTGGTGAGGCCGGTGAGCCCCAGGTGTCGCTCGCCGCGGGGGAGACCCTGCGCCAGCGCCGGGTCACCGAGTTGGAACGGGCCTGCGAGGTGCTCGGGGCCGCCCGGCTGGTCCTCCTCGGATACCTGGACTCCGGTGCCCACCTCGGTCCGTACCCGGCGGGGAGTCTCGGGGCCGCCAGGGTGTCCGAGGTGGCCGGGAGGGTGGAACGGGTGGTCCGGGAGGAGAACGCCTCGGCGCTGGTGTACTACGACCGGCGCGGGATCTACGGCCATGTCGACCACGTGCAGGTGCACCGGGTGGGGCAGTTGGTCGCGAGGTGGACCGGGATCACCGGATACCAGGCCACCGTCGACCGGCAGCAGCTCCGGCGCGGGCCTTACCACGTGGTGCAGCACGCGGCCGGGGACGACCGGAGGATCGGGGTCTCCTCGCACCGGGTGTCCTGCACCGTGGAGGCCTCGACGACGGAGCTGCTGGCCAAGATGGCGGCGATGTCCGCCCACGCCAGCCAGATCGGCCCGCGGTGGCTGGACCCGAGCCGGTTCGCCACCGGGTACGGCCGGGAGTGGTTCGTCCGGCAGGGCGGCCCCGGTCTCGTGGACGCGCTGTCGACCGCCCGCCCCGTCCCGGCAGGCCGACCGGGGTGACCTCGCTCCGCCGGTGAGCGCGCCGGCGGCGGGCGCACCGGCGGCGGGCGACGACCCGGGGGCGCCTCGGAGCCTGCGTCCACCATGCCGGGAAAGGCCTGATATGCGGGCAGCGGCACTAGACTGGCAGTCTGATGAGCCGTCCGAGGTCTCGTCGCCCGGGGGAGGGCCTTCCCCGCACCGCGACGACGTTCGTTGGCCGGCGCCGGGAACTGGTGGAGGTGCGGCGCCTGCTGGCCGAGTCTCGGCTGGTGACCCTCACCGGACCGGGTGGGGTAGGCAAGACGCGGCTCGCCCTGGAGGTGGCCCACCAGGTCCAGCGGGCGTTCCCGGACGGCGTGTGGTTCGTCGACCTCGAGACGGTCACCGACGAGAGCCGGGTGCCGCAGGCGGTCGGAGCGGTCCTCGGCGTGCTGGAACGGTCCGCCCGTCCGCTTCCCGACCAGATCGTCGACCACCTGAGCGGGCGCCGGGCCCTCGTCGTCCTGGACAACTGCGAGCACGTGCTGGCCGGGGTGGCCCGGCTGACCGACGACCTGCTGCGGCGGGCGGACGACGTGCGTCTCCTCGCCACCAGCCGGCACGTGCTGGGCGTGCAGGGCGAACACCTGAGGGTGGTGTCGCCGTTGCCGGTGCCCTGTCCGGCTGCAGCCGGTGGAGCGGTGTCGACCGGCCGCTACGACGCCGTCCGGCTGCTCGTCGACCGGGCCGTCGCGATCGAGCCGAGATTCATGATCACTGATGCGAACGCCGCCGACGTGGCGACGCTCTGCGCGCAGCTCGACGGCCTGCCGCTGGCGATCGAGCTGGCGGCGACCCGGCTGCGCACGCTGACCCCCGAGCAGGTGGTGCAGCGGCTGGCGGGCCGGTTCGGGGTGCTGACCAGGATCGGTGCGGCCGTGCAGCCCCGGCAGCGCTCGCTGCAGTCCCTCGTCGACTGGAGCTACTCGCTGTGCTCGGTGCGGGAGCGGGCGCTGTGGGCCCGGCTCTCCGTCTTCGCCGGGTCGTTCGACCTGGCGGCGGTCGAGAGCGTGTGCGCGGACTCCGAGCTCCCGGCCGAGGCGGTGTACGACCTCGTCGACCGGCTGGTCGCCCAGTCCGTCGTCGTGGTGGAGCCTGACGGCGACCGGGTCCGGTTCCGGCTACTGGAAACGATCCGGCAGTACGGACGCGAACGGCTGGCCGAGCAGGACCTGGAACGGGTCGTACGACGCAGGCACCTCGACCACTACCTGACGGTGGCGGAGCGGGTGGCGCTGCGCTGGTGCGGGCCGACCCAGGCCGCCGACCTGGCCCTGCTGCGGACCGAGTTCGGCAACCTCCGGGCGGCGTACGAGTGCGCACTGGACCTGGAGGACCACGACACGGCCGCTCGACTGGTCACCGGCCTGCGGTCGCTCTGGTACACCAGCGTGTACCTCGGCCAGGGGCGGTCCTGGCTGGACGAGGTGCTGCTCCTGCCGGGGTCGGAGGACGCGTTGCGTGCCCGGGTGCTGTCGGTGGCCGTGTGGGTCTGCCTGCTGCTGGGTGATGCGCAGGTTGCGATCGACCGGCTGGCGGAGTGCGTGCGGATCGCGGAGCGGGGCGGCGGGCGGCGTGCCCTGACGTTCGCGACCTACGCGCAGGGCATGCAGGCGCTGTTCTGCGGTGAGCTGGACCTTGCGGTCGAGCGGTTCGACACCGCGGTGAGGTTGTTCGACCGCGACGGGGACGTCGAAGGGCTCCTGTGGGTCCGGTTCCCGCTCGCGCTGGCCCTGTCGCACCTGGGCGTGCACGACCGCGCGACGGTGATCTGCCACCGCTCGCTGCGGCTGAGCTCCGAGCTCGGAGAGCAGCTGTGCCGCTCGTACACCCTGTGGGTGCTGGGGCTCGACACCTGGCGCCGCGGTGATCCGGCGGGTGCCACCCGCCTGCTCGGCGAGGGCCTGACGATCCAGCGCTCGTTCGACGATCCGATCGGTGCGGCCCTGATGATCGAGGTGCTGGCCTGGATCGCGGCCTCGCAGGACCTGATCCCGCTCGCGGCCGCCCGGCTGGAGGTCGCCCGGTCGTTGTGGACGGACATCGGTACCGCCATAGAGGCGTTCGGGCTGCCGCTGAGGGCGCCGCACGACGCCTGCGAGGCCCGGGTGCTGGCGGCAGGGGGTTCCGCGGCAGCAGGCCCCGCCAGGCTCATCGGCCGCGTGGTACGGGTGTCCGACCTCATCGCGGACGTCCTCGACGGGGTCCCCGACCCGGCGCGGCGGGACGCCACCCCGGCCTCCGGGGTCCGGCGTGGGGCCCGTGGCGGGGAGAGTCGGACGGACCCGGCCGGGTCCGGCGGGACACGGAGCGGCTCCGGCGGGCCGGGACTGCCCACGTGCTCCCTCACCGCCCGCGAGCTGGCCGTCGCGGAGCTCGTCGCCGGAGGGCTGACCAACCGGGCCATCGCTGCCCGACTGGTCGTGTCGCCGCGCACGGTCGACGGTCACCTCGAGCGCATCCTGGCCAAGCTGGGATTCACGTCCCGGGCGCAGGTGGCGGCCTGGTTCACCGAGCACGGCCGTTGAGACCACCCGCTGTCCGGCCGAACCCTCCTCTCGACGGCGGCCTGGGGTGACCAATGGGGTAATTCCACCCTGTCTCCCGTCCGCCGGGCCGCTGACGATGGTCACGGATCCCGACGACGAGGAGGAACGAGATGGCCACGGG
>JAAYAH010000154.1 GCA_012719445.1 Actinomycetales bacterium
GCCAGGAGGGCGTCGCCAGTGGTGTGCCAGCCGGTTCCGGCGTAGGTGAGGTGGCCGATGAGGAGGGTGGTGTCCTCGCCGTCGAGGTCCTCGTCGCGGCGTGCGTGGTCGGGGCGGGTCTGTCGGCGGCGCCAGGCCTTCCGGGCGGCCCGGAGGGCTCCGAGGGTGGTGGAGTAGCGGCGGGACTTGGTGGAGAAGTGGCCGCCGAAGCCGAGCATGTGCGCCCAGCGCCGCAGCCGGGCGAAGGCGATCCGCTCAGGGGCGTCCAGCTCCAACTGCGCGCCGGGGCGGCCGAGGTGCCAGCACGCGGCGATCAGGCGGCCGACGTGGGTGGCGGGGTCGGCGTGGATGCCGATGGTGGCCTCGGTGATCCGGGCGGAGAGGTGGCCGGTGTCCTCGGTGGACTTGGTGGCGTACTTCGCGAGGTAGGCCGCCACAGCCCGCTCGGAGACCTCGGTGACGTCGTGGTCGGCGCGGACGGCACGGCAGTCGACTTGTTGGCCCCAGGTGATGACCCACCCGTCGGGCTTGTCGGCGTGGCCGGGGGTGGTGAACGCGGTGTGGGCGGCGGCCTCGAGGAGGACCGCGCGCAGCTGCTCGGGGTCGGTCCCGGCCGGTGGCGGTGCCGGGTGGTCGGGGTCGCTGTCGAGGTGGTCCAGACGGATGAGGGCGTGGAAGTGGACCACGCCGCGGGTCTGCATCTCGGCGACCTTCGCGAACGAGGCCCGCACCCGCAGCCGCTTCAACGCCTTGGCGGCGTGGTCGATGGTGCGCCGCCACAGCTCCCCGGACATCACGTTGAACACGACCTGGTGGTCGTGGTCGTAGCAGTCCAGGCACAGCGGCCGACCGAGCATCGGGTCGCCGTCGGCGTGGACCCGGTTGCAGCGCAGGTCCCTCCCGTGGGCGCAGTACCGTGTCAACGGCGGCCGAAATCTGACCCCGTGGCGTCGTTTGAAAAGTGACCCCGTGGTGGTTGTTTCTGGTCAGTTCGTGCTGGTTGTGCGTGTGATGGCCGTGGGGTCTCCGGCGAGGAGGTCGCGGCGGGTCCTGGTGCGGTAGGAGTCACCGGTCAGGGTGATGACCTCGGCGTGGTGGACGAGCCGGTCGATCATCGCGGCGGCCACGACATCGTCACCGAAGATCTCTCCCCAGCGCCCGAACGGCATGTTCGAGGTGACCAGCAGGGATCCTTGTTCGTAGCGGTGGGAGACCAGTTGGAAGAATAGGTTGGCTGCCTCGGCGTCGAAGGGGATGTACCCGACCTCATCAATGATCAACAGGCGGTAGCGGCGGAGGCGTTTCAGTTCCGCGGGCAGGTGCCCGGTGGCGTGTGCTGTGGCCAGGCGTGTGATCCATCCGGTCGCGGTATCGAACAGCACGGAGTGCCCGGCGTGGATGGCCTTGATGCCCAAGGCGATGGCCAGGTGGGTCTTGCCGACCCCGGGGGGTCCGAGCAGGACGACGTTGCCGGCGGCGGGGACGAAGGCGCAGCCGGCGAGGTGGGCCAGCACGTCGCGGCGCAGGGCGGGCTGGTGGTCTACGTTGAAATCCTCCAGGGTCTTGATCGCCGGGAAGTGCGCGCCGGCCATGCGGATGCGCACTCCGTTGGCTTCTCGGTCGGCGACTTGTCGGGCCAGGACCGCGGCGAGGTAAGCCTCATGCGACCAGCCGGCCTGTCGGGCGGTGTGGGCGAGGTCTTGCCAGGTCGCGGTGATGGCCGGGGCTCTCAACGCCCGGGCGGCCCAGGCGATCTGGGCGGCCAGGTCCTTGTGGTCGGGCATCACCGGTGCACCGCCACATCGCCGCCGCCGGCGGGGTCGAAGTCCACACCGAAGGCCAGGTCGTAGTCGCTTAAGACCCGTAGCGTCACCGGGTGCCCGTCGGCGTGGACGCGTCGTGCCCGTTCCCGCCGGGCGGCGTCGGCGGCCAGAGCGGTGCGCATCTGGGCGGCAGCGCGTTGATGGGCCGGGTCGGTGACGGTTACCCGGCGGGCCCAGCAGCGCGGGTGTGCCGCGACGCGTTCCCCGGCGCAGGTCACCTCCACGGTCTCGGGGGTGGCGTGCACATCGACCAGCCGCCCGATCACCCGGGGATGCACCGAGTAGTCACAGGTGTCCACGCGCACGTAGTAGTCCCGGCCCAGCCGCACCCGGGTCCAGGTCCCGGTCACCGGGGCGATCGGCGGCAGCGCCGTCATGGCCGCCAGATCGGCCGGCAACGCCTCGACGGGACGGGAACCGCTCGAGCGCACCATCCGGGTGTTGGCCGTGGTCAACCACTGGCCCAGCTGCGCGTTGAAGTCGGCCGGGCCGGCGAAGGTCCGCCCGGGCAGGAACGAGGTCTCCAAGAACCCGTTGGTACGCTCCACGATCCCCTTCGACTCCGGATCCCGTGCCGGCAGCAACCGGATCGAGGTGGCCAGCGTGCCCGCGAACCCCGCCGCAGCAGCGCTGACGCGACGACCCTTGCCGATCGCCGACTCCAGGTCCCACACCAGCGTCTTGGTCACCGCACCCGTGCCCCGGATCAGTGACCACATGCCCGCCAGCAGGTCCCCGGCACACCGCGACGGCAGCATCACCGCGGTGATGAACCGCGAGAACGCCAACGTCATCGTCAACACCGGCGGCACCGACCTACCCGAGACCACCTGCCGGTGCCCCACCGGCAACTCGATGTCGGGAAACCACAGATCGCACTGCGTGGCCACACCCGGCTCGTGGACCAACCGGTCAGCCGGATCCAACGGAACGTACTCCGGGCGGATCACCCGGATCCGATCCTTCAAGATGGTCAACGAGTGGGTCCAGCCGATCCGCTGCGCGATCACCGTGGCCGGCATCCTCGGGAACTCCCGCAGGAGCTTACGGACCTCCGGCTCCACCGCATCGACCAACGAACCCCGCAAGGCCCGCTCATACCGCGGCACACGATCCGCGGCCAACGCCGCCCGCACCGTGTTCCGCGCCACCCCCAACCGACGCGCGATCTCCTTGATCGCAACCCCCTCCGCCCGATGCAACCGACGGATCTCTGCCCAGTCCTCCAAGCTGATCACCCTCCGAGCCTTCAGAGGGGTCAACTCCCACCCGTCGCCAGGGGGTCAGTTTTCACCCGTCGTCGACATACCGGGGACGGCGGGAGGGACGGCAGGTGCGGGCGCGGGTGCCGTGACCGGTGGGGGTGGTCTTGGGGCCGGTGGCGCGTTGGGAGTGCACCGGCCCGAACGACGGCGCGGTCAGGGTCAGGAAGAACACCGGGTGGGTGACCACGGTGTCGGGGACGCCCTTGCCGCCGACGAGTCCAGCGGTGACGAGCTGGTAGGTGTCGGCCCGGTAGATCGCGGAGCAGGCGGGGCAGGCGGTGGCGCGGCGGTTGCCGCAGGAGGCGTAGACCACCCCGTCCGGCAGCGTGGCCGTTGGGGTCGATCCCGTGATCTCTCCGGTGCGGGTGTTGACGGTGTCGATGCGCCCGGTCAGGCGGATGGGGCGGGTGCACTCCCCGGCGTGCAGCACGTGCGCCAGCCACCGGTCATAGTCCGGAGAGGCACCGCGGGCGACGGCGGTACGGGCGCAGTCCGACGCCCAGGGCCCCGTGGCCGGGCGAGGCATGCCCCCGTGGTCCTGGCCGTGGTTCTGGTCCTGGCCGTGGTTCTGGTCCTGGCCGTGGTTCTGGTCCTGGCCGTGGTTATGGTCCTGGCCGTGGTGGTGGGTGTGGCGGGGTGCGGGCACCAGCAGCGGAACGTTGGTGGTCGCGGCAGCGGCCTCAGTCCCCGGCACCGGGCCATGGGTGTCGGGGACCAGGGTCGACGTCGCGGCAGACGACGCGAGGGGTTTCACCGTCAAGACCTCCTTGACACCGAACCGGTTGCCGCCGGGGCACCGGGTTCGGAGGTCGGGGCGGGCTGGACGGTGACGATGAGGCGGCAGGCGGGGCACTGCTCGTCGCGGGGTAGGCGGCGGCCGCAGTCGATGAACCGGACCCGCCGACCCTGGACGTAGACCGGGACGGGGCCGTGGCAGTACCCGCCCGGTTCGACGGCGACGATGCGGCGGACGGTGGCCCACCTGATGGGGTGAGTGACCTCGACCAGGACCCGGGTCATGACCGCACCACCCCCAGCCAGGTGCGATCGGTGAGAGGCAGGCGGTACTCGGGCATCGGGTAGCCGGCTCCCGGGTGACCGGAGACCGGGTGGTGGGTGGCCCGGGAGGCCGCCCCGTGGGTGGGGGTGGTCTCCCGGGTCTGGTGACCCCGAGTGGTGGGGGTCATAGCTGGCCCCAGCGTTGCTGTGCCGCCTGGCGGGTGACGCCGAGGCGGGAGGCGATGTCGGCCCAGGAGTACCCGAACCGACGCAGCCCGGTGACGGCGACCGCGAGGGCGTGTTCGACGTCTCCGGCCAGGGCGAGGAGGTCCGGGAGGGCCTCGACGTCTCCTTCGGCGACGCGGCGTCCTGCGGCCTTGATGGCGCGGGCGCAGAACGCGGTGTAGGCGTCGTTCTCCACCGTGCCCCGGCGCCGGGTGCGGTCCCGCTGGCTGCGGGGTTCGGGTGTCAAGGCACCGTTGACGGTGTTCATGCCCGAGGTCCCTACCTCGGGTGTTGCGGTCCGGGGGGTCATGACCGCACCTGCTGGGGGGCGTAGGCGGCCTGAACCCCACTGGTGGGGTGTCCGGCGTGGAGCATCCGGTCGTGGACGGCGACGAAGTAGTAGGCCTCCGTCTCGGAGCCGAACACCATGGAGGTGGCCTGGCAGTCGGGGCAGACGAGCTGGAACCCGACCACCA
>JAAYAH010000155.1 GCA_012719445.1 Actinomycetales bacterium
GGGAGGCACGGCGGACCCGAGCCGGGGAGGCACGGCGGACCCGACGGCGAGCGATCGGACGACGAGTGGCCGGACGGTGCCCGGCCGATCCGGGTCGTGCTCGTGGACGATCAGGCCCTGGTCCGGGCCGGGTTCCGGATGGTCATCGACTCCCAGCCCGACCTCGAGGTCGTCGGCGACGCCGGGGACGGGCTGGCCGGGGTCCGCGTGGTCCGGCAGGTGCGCCCGGACGTCGTCGTCATGGACGTGCGGATGCCGGTCCTCGACGGCATCGAGGCCACCCGGCGGATCACCGAGCGGGAAGGAGCCCCCAAGGTCGTGGTGCTCACGACCTTCGACCTCGACGAGCACGCCCTGGCCGCGATCCGCGCGGGGGCCAGCGGGTTCCTGCTCAAGGACGCGCCGCCGGAGGACATGCTCCGGGCGCTGCGGACGGTTCACGCGGGGGACGCCGTCATCGCGCCGTCCACGACCCGCCGGTTGCTGGACCACCTCGCCCCGGTCCTCGTCGACACCCAGGCGGCCCGTGCCGTCGAAGGGCTGACCGAGCGGGAGCGCGAGGTGCTCGTCGTCATGGCGCGAGGGCTGTCCAACGCCGAGATCGCGGGGCACCTGCACGTCGCGGAGGGGACGGTGAAGACGCATGTGGGGAGGATCCTGGCCAAGCTGGGGGCCCGCGACCGCGTCCAGGCCGTCGTGATCGCCTACGAGGCGGGGCTGGTCCGCCCGGGCGATCGCTGAGGACCGGCACCGTCTCCCGAGCCCGAGCCCGAGCCCGAGCCCGAGCCCGAGCCGGCACTGCTCACCGAGTCCGAGCGTGAACCTGCGCCGTCCCCCGAGCCCGGGGGCGAGGCTCCGGTTCCTGCCCGCGGCGCCAGGACGCTCCTGCCGGAGGCGTGCACCGACTCCCCGACATGCCGGGGACCGCCGCGGACACCGCACTCCTCGAGCGAGCGGACCGACGAGGTGCACAGGGCGCTGGCCGGCACGGCGACCAGGGCGTCCAGCAGCCGTCGCAGGGAGGACGGGGGGTCGGCGGACCGATCGGGGCGGTGGGCCCTGGTGGTCATGGCCGAGGGGTGGTTGGGGGCCGAGGCAGAGGTTCTGGTCATGGGTCGACGCTAGGTCGGGCGGGGTGGGCCCGTCGTCATGCCGAATGCCGGATCGTGGGTCCGACGTGTAACCGCAAAGTCGGACCCGGGATACGCCTCTGGTCCCATCGACCGTCGAGATCGGCTGGCCGTGAGGGGGATGTGGCCGCAGGGCGCCACCCCTACCGTCGATGACCATGCCGATGTCGAGCGCTCCCGAGCCGATCTCCCTCGAACCGGTCACCACCGGTCCGGTCACGCGCGGTCCACGTCCGCCCTCCGGTCGTCCGGTGCCCGGTTCGCCGGACGGCGGGGCCGGGCACGACGGGGCGTACGCCGCGAGGACGGTGGGCCTGGTCAAGGTCTACGGGACGGGGGAGACGGCCGTCCGCGCCCTCGACGGGATCGACCTCGTCGTCCAGCGGGGGCGGTTCACGGCGATCATGGGGCCGTCGGGGTCCGGCAAGTCCACCCTGCTGCACTGCGTCGCCGGGCTCGAGACGGCGACCGCCGGCCAGGTGTTCCTCGGCGAGACGGAGCTGAGCGCACTGGACGACACCCGGCTGACCCTGCTGCGGAGGGAACGGGTCGGCTTCGTCTTCCAGACCTTCAACCTGCTGCCGACCCTCACCGCCGAGGAGAACATCGTGCTGCCGCTGGAACTGGCCGGGCGCCGGGTCGACCGCGACCGGCTGACCGCCCTCGCGGCGTCCCTCGGCCTCGGCGACCGGCTCCGGCACCGACCCGCCGAGCTGTCCGGCGGGCAGCAGCAGCGGGTCGCCGTGGCCAGGGCGCTCCTGCCCGGTCCGGATCTCGTGGTCGCGGACGAGCCGACGGGCAACCTGGACTCGCGGAGCGGCGCCGAGGTCCTGACCCTGCTCCGGTCCGCGGTCCGGGAGACCGGCCAGACCGTGGTCATGGTGACCCACGACCCGATCGCGGCCGGGTACGCGGACCGGGTCGTCATGCTCGCCGACGGGCGGATCGCCGGAATCATGGACGATCCGACGGCGGCCCGGGTCCTCGAGGTGCTCCAGCGGCACGACGGGGCACTGCGCGGGACCTGCGGCGGCACCGGGGTGGACAGCACCGGGACAGGCGGCGGCACCGGGACAGGCGGTCGCCCCGAGGGTGACAACGGCACCGGGATCCACCGCGGCGACGGTCTGCTCACCACGGGGACCGGGATCGACGGCGGCGGGTGCGTGCGCTGATGCGCAGGGTGGTGATCGGTGAGCTGAGGGCGCACCCGCGACGCATCGTCGCCGCCGGACTGGCTGTGATGATCGGGATCGCCTTCGTCGTGGTGACCATCGGGGTGACCCAGACGATGAAGGGTTACCTGCACCGGGTCGTCGCCGTGCGGGCCACCCTCTCCGACGTGGTCGTCACGACGGAGGAGCTGGCGCTGCCCGAGGCGGTGGTCGCCCGCGTCGCGGCCCTGCCCGAGGTGGACCGGGCCGAACCGTTCCGGCGCGGCGACGTCCTGGTGCGCTGGTCCGACGGCGACGACCGGGCGCTGGTCCACTCGATCCCGGCCGACGAGCGCCTGCGTTCGGTGCGGGTCAGGGACGGCAGGGCGCCGGTGCACCGGAACGAGGTGGCCGTCGACGCCCGGACGGCCGACGAGCTGGGCCTGGAGCCGGGTACCTCGCTCGATGTCGTCCCCGTGCACCTGGCGGGCATCCGCGAGGTCGGCACGGAACCGGGCGGGGACGGACGCGACAGCGCGGGGCGGAGCGGGGCGGAGCGGCTCCGCGTGGTGGGGATCGTCGACACCGCCCGGATGCCGCACCTGTCCGGGGGCAGGCGGCTGCTCGTCGGCTCCGACGACGCGGTCCGTCGCTGGACCGGAGCGTCGCTGGAGGAGGTGGACGTGCTCGCGGCGGCCGGGCACACCCCGGAGGCTGTCGCGGCCGCGGTGCGGCGGGTCACCGGCGCGGGCGCCGTCGTGCGGACCGGGCCGGAAGAGGCGAAGGCCCTCGCGACGAGAGCCACGGGCGACGTCGACATCGTCGGCCGACTGCTGCTCGGCTTCGCCGCGGTGGCCCTCGCCGTCGCGACCATCGTGGTGACCAACGTCTTCACGATCCTGCTCGCCCAGCGCACCAGGACCCTCGCCCTGCTGCGGTGCGTCGGCGCCACCCGCCGCCAGCTCCGCGCCGGCGTCCTCGGCGAGGCCGCAGCCGTCGGCTCCGTCGCCTCCGGGTGCGGCCTCGCCCTCGGCGCGGCTCTCACGGCGGCGGCGACCGGGGCCACGGCCGCCCTGGTCCCCGAGGCCGCCGGTACCCGGCCCGTGCTGCCGATGTGGGCGTTGGCCTGGTCGTTCGTGCTCGGGCTCGGGGTCACCGTGATCTGCGCGACGCTGCCGGCGCGACGGGCGACCCGGGTCGCCCCGCTGGTCGCGTTGCGGCCGGACCCGGCGGAGCGGGTCCGCGTCGTCTCCCGGCTGCGACTGCTCGTCGGCGCGCTGCTGTTCGCGGGTGGTGCCGCGGGTGTCGTCGGCTCGATCCCCGACGGGAGGGTGCTGCTCGGCATCGTCGGCGGAACGGTGTCCCTCACCGGGGTCCTGGTCACCGGTCCGGTGCTCGTTCCCGCGGTCGCGCGGACGCTCGGCCGCCCGGTGCGGGCGCTCGGGCCGGTGGGGCGTACGGCCGTGGGGAACGCCGTCCGCAACCCCGGGCGGGCGGCTGCGGCGAGCACCGCGCTGCTGGTGGGGGTCTGCCTGGTGACCCTGATGAGCGTCGGGGCGGCATCGGCGACCCGAGCCGCGGAGGACGAGGTGGATGCCGCACTGCCCCTCGACCTCGTGGTCTCCGCTCCCCCGGACGGGCAGGGGGTCACCGAGGGGGTGGTCCGGAGGATCGAGGCACTGGACGGGACAGCGGCTGTCGTGGCGCTGAACGCGGCGTCCGTGCTGGTCACCCCGTCGGGGAGAGACGGCCCCGGTGAGTCCGTCGAGGTCCTCGCGGTGGATCCGGCCGGGTTCGCCCGGGTGCTCCGCACGGAGTCGCCGTGGCCGGACGGATCGCTGCTGGTGCCCCGCGACGCCGGGGAACTGCTCGGCCTGCCGGCGACGGGACCGGAGGCCGGGCGGGAGCGGGACGGCGACGTCGCGGTGGACCTCCGGCTCCCCGGGCGAGCCGGTGCCACCGCCGAGGGGCCCGTGGTCCGGCGGTCTGTCGCGGCGGGCGACATCCCCTTCGTCCTCATGGCCAGGTCGGATCTGGACCTGCTCGTGGCCGGGGCGGACCAGGACCCGCGGGCGGCCTCAGGGGGGCAGCGAGGCGGCGCCGTCGACCCGGCCGGCTCCGCCGACGGTTCCCGGGCGGCCTCCGCCGCGGACCCCGGAGCCGGCGACCGACCGGTCACCCAGGTGTGGATCAGGGCGGAGGACGGTGCGGACGCCCGGGCGCTGCGTGACGCCGTCCTGCGCAGCGTGCGAGAGGTTCGCGGGGCGAGCATCGACGGCCCGCTGGACCAGCGGGCGGACATGGCGCAGGTGATGCAGATCCTGTTGTGGGTGGTCACCGCTCTGCTGGGGGTGGCGCTGGTCATCGCCGTGGTCGGGATCGGGAACACCCTCTCCCTCTCGGTGCTGGAGCGGACCCGGGAGTCCGGCCTGCTGAGGGCTCTCGGGATGACCCGGCGCCAACTGAGGGGCTCCCTCGCGGTGGAGGCCGTGCTGCTGGCCGCCGTCGGGGTTGCCGTGGGGACCGGACTCGGGATCGGGTACGGGTGGGCCGCCGCGGCCTGCCTCGGTGCCCACGCGGTGGAGCACGTGCCGCTCGTGGTGCCGTGGGGCCGGATCACCGTGCTCGCGGTGACGGCGGTCGCGGCGGGCGCGCTCGCCTCGGTGCTGCCGGCCCGCCGGGCGACCAGGGTCTCCCCGACCGCCGCCCTCGGAGTGGAGTGACGGCCGTGTCGGCTCGTGGTCCGGCCCCCCGCCCCCGCCCGGTCGGTTCCCGGTTGCCGTCCCGTACCGGCCCTCGCCCGGGTGGCTCCCGGTCGCCGTCCCGCACCCGCCTCCGCCCTGCCCGCCGCGAACCGTGCTGCGTCGGTGTGAGCACTCTCGTGCGGTCCCGGCCTGCGCCGTTACCGTGGGCTGGGGACGGTCAGAGGGATCGGTGTGCGGCGCATGAGCGGATGGCGGGCCCGGCGGGACGGGATCAGGGAGAGGCTCGCCCGGAGCATGAGGCCGATCGTGTCCGAGCCCGGACGAACCGGGCCGATGCCCATCATCGGTCCCGTTCCCGAGCAGCCCCCCGACCCGTTCGAGCCGCTGCGCCTCCAGTTGTCGCTGGCCCGTCTCGCGGCCGAGGTCGAGCGGCAGCGGGCCGATGACCAGGGGTATGCCCGGGCCCACCACGTCCGGGCCGCGGTGGTGGCCTACGACGATCTTCTCGAGGAGGCGTGCCGCGTCACCGGGGTCGTCCTCCCCCGGATGGAGGCCGGACCGTGGCGGATCATGGCCGAGGCGGAACTGCAGGCCCGCGGCTGGGAGTGGTGATCCAGTCGCCGGAGGTGCGTCCGGGAGCGGTGATCCCGCTGCCGGCGGTGCGTCCGGGAGTGGTGATCCCACCGGTGCTGCTGCGTCCGGGAACGGTGGTCCCGGCGGTGCCGCCGTGGCCGTCGAGTCCGCCGGGGCGGCTCCGGTCGTCGAACCCGATGGTGGCTCTGCGTGCAGCGGAATCGGGGTCTCCAGGGGTGAGGTAGAGCCCATCGGCCACGTTGGGTGTCCATATCTCACCGTCAGCACACTGCATCGTCACGATGAGTGGTACCGATCGACCTTGCGTATCCAGGGCGGTCTCAGCGGGACCATCCGCCGTTACGCTGACGGCGTGGCCAGGCACACAGATGGACTGAGGTTCCGCAGGCGCGGGGCGTCGGCGGTGCCGGACGGGGAGGATCCCGCGGTCGGCGGGGCGGTGAGGGAACAGCCAGCCGCCCCCGGCGAGGACGTCCCCGACGATCCGGCGGCTGATCACGACGCGCGCGCCGTCCTCCGGGTGACGGCGTTCCGCCGGCTGTGGCTCGCGCTCGGGTTCTCCAGCTTCGGTGACTGGCTCGGCCTGCTGGCCACCACGGCCCTGGCCGGCGCGCTCAGCGGTTCCTCCGACATCGCCGCCAGCACGGCGGTCGCCGGGGTCTTCATCCTGAGGCTGGCACCCGCCATCCTCATCGGCCCGTTCGCCGGAGCCTGCGCCGACCGGCTCAGTCGACGCGGGACGATGGTGATCGGCGACCTGTTGCGGTCCGCCCTGTTCGTCTCCATCGCGGTGGTCGGCACCCTGCAGTGGCTCTACGTCGCGACGGTCCTCATCGAGTGCGTCGCCCTGTTCTGGATGCCGGCCAAGGAGGCGACCGTCCCGAACCTGGTGCCCCGGCGCCGGCTGGAGGCAGCCAACCGGCTCAGCCTCATGGTCACCTACGGGACCGCCCCTCTCGCCGCCGTCGCGTTCTCCGGACTGGCCCTGATCAGCGGGATCCTCGACAACTTCCTCCACGCCCTGCTGACGAACACCGTCGACCTCGCCCTCTACGTGAACGCGGTCACCTTCCTGGTCTCGGCGCTCACCGTTGCCCGGCTGGACATCCCGCCGCGCCGATCCGTCGCCGCGGCCGAACGGGTCTCCGTGCTGCGGTCGATCCTCGACGGCTGGCGGTTCGTCGGAGCCACTCCGGTGGTCCGCGGCATCGTGCTCGGGATGCTCGGGGCCTTCGGCGCCGCGGGCTTCGTCATCGGCCCCGCCCAGTCCTTCGCCGCCGATCTCGGTGCCGGTCCGTCCGGGTACGGCGTCCTCTTCGGGGCGATCTTCACCGGGCTCGCGCTCGGTATGTGGATCGGTCCGCGGCTGCTCGCCGGGCTGTCCCGGCGACGGCTCTTCGGCCTGGCACTGATCAGTGCGGGGACGGTGCTCGTCGCCGTCGCCCTGGTGCCGAACATCGTGATCTCCGCCCTGCTCAGCGTCGCCATCGGCGCCTGCGGCGGGATCGCCTGGGTGACCGGCTACACCCTGCTCGGGCTCGAGGTGGACGACGAGGTCCGCGGCAGGACCTTCGGGTTCGTCCTCTCCGCCGCTCGGGTGGTGCTGGTGCTGGTGCTGGCGGCGGGTTCGGCGCTCGCCGGGCTCATCGGCCGGCACGAGCTGCGGTTCAGCGACACCGTCTCGCTGACCTACGGCGGAGCGGCGTTCGTCTACCTGTTCGCCGGCATGCTCGCCGTCGTGATGGGGGTGGTGGCCTACCGGCAGATGGACGACCGGGTGGGCACGTCCCTCGTCGCGGATCTGGTGTCCGCCTGGCAACTGCGGCGCGGCGGAGGTCCGCGGGTGGTCCTCAGGACCCATCCCGGGCTGTTCGTCGCCTTCGAGGGCGGGGACGGCTCCGGCAAGTCCACCCAGGCGAGGCTGCTGGCCGACTGGCTGCGGGACGCCCAGGGGCACGAGGTCGTGCTCACCCGGGAACCCGGGGCGACCCCGCTCGGCATCCACCTGCGGGAGGTGCTGCTCGGGCACGGGCCCGAGCTCGACCCGAGGACCGAGGCCCTGCTGTTCGCCGCCGACCGGGCGCACCACGTCAGCACGGTGATCCAGCCCGCGCTGGAGACCGGCTCCGTCGTGGTGACCGACAGGTACGTCGACTCCTCGGTGGCCTACCAGGGCGGCGGCCGGGCCATGGACGCCGATGACATCGCCCAGCTCTCCCGGTGGGCGACGGACGGGCTGATCCCCGACCTCACCGTGCTGCTCGACCTGCCTCCGGACGCGGCCAGGACCCGACGGCGGGGGGATGCCAACCGGGACGGCGAGGACCGGATGGAGTCCGAGCCGGAGGACTTCCACCACCGGGTGCGGGAGCACTTCCTGGACCTGGCCCGGCGCGAGCCGCACCGGTACCTGGTCCTGGACGCCTCCGACGACATCGAGGACCTTCACGCCCGGGTCCGGGAACGGGTCAGGGAGATCATGCCGGTCTCGGCGAGGAAGCGTGCCGAGCTCAGGGCGCGTCTCCTCGAGGAGCAGCAGTCCCGTTCCCGCAGGGCCGACGCCGAGGCCGAGGTGCTGCGGCTGGACGCCGAGCTGAGGGAGCGGCAGCTCGTCGAGGCCCAGGAACGCACCCTGGTGCGGCGGCGGGCGCGCGAGGACGCCGAGCGGGAACTGCGGGTGGACCACGGTGACCGTGACCGGCGCCCCGACGGCGGCTACCTCGGGGACGTCGAGCGGTGACGCCGACTCCCGGGGTGACGGTGCCCGCGGTGTGGACCGACGTCGTCGGGCAGCCGGACGCCGTCGTGACCCTGGCCCGTGCGGCCGCCGACGAGTCGTCGATGACCCATGCCTGGCTGTTCACCGGGCCTCCCGGATCGGGCCGCTCCGTCGCTGCCCGGGCGTTCGCCACCGCCCTGCAGTGCCCGCAGGCCGGGTGCGGCACCTGCCACGAGTGCCGCACGGCGAACTCGGGGGCGCACGCCGATGTCACCGTGGTCGCGACGGAACACGTGACGCTCCGGGTGGAGGACGTCCGGCCGCTCGTCCAGCTCGCCCAGCAGCGGCCGTCGCAGGGCCGCTGGCGGGTGATCATCATCGAGGACGCGGACCGGCTCAACGAGACCTCCGGGAACCTGCTGCTCAAGGCGATCGAGGAGCCGCCGCCGAGGACCGTGTGGCTGTTGTGCGCACCGAGCCCCAACGACGTCCTGGTGACGATCCGGTCCCGCTGTCGCTCCGTCGGGCTGCGCATCCCCCCACCGGAGGCCGTCGCCGAACTGCTGGCCCGCCGGGACGGCGTCGACCCGACTCTCGCCGCCTTCGCCGCGCGGGCCGCCGACTGCCACATCGGGCTCGCCCGGCGGTTGGCCACCGACGAGGGGGCGCGGATCCGGCGCCGTGAGGTACTGCGGCTGCCGACGCAGCTCAGCAGCGTGGGGACGGCGGTCATCGCTGCCGGACGGCTGGTCGAGGTCGCGGCGGAGGAGGCCAAGTCGGCCACGACCGAGCGGGACGCGGCCGAGCGCAGCAGCCTGCTCCGGTCGCTCGGGGCCGAGGGCGCGGCGACGTTGCCGCCGGCCGTCCGGGCGCAGGTTCGGGTGCTGGAGGAGAACCAGAAGCGGCGGGCGACCCGCGCGCAGCGCGACGTCCTGGACCGGGCCCTCATCGACCTCCTGTCGCTGTACCGGGACGTGCTCGTCACCCAGCTCGGAGCCGTTCCGGCGCAGGGCGACCCGGGCACGGGGACCGGGCTGGTCAATGCCGAGCTGAGGGCGGAGATCGACCGGCTGGCGGCCGCGTCGCCCCCCGAGGAGACCCTCCGCCGGATGGACGCGATCGGAAGGGCCCGGCGACAGGTCGCGGCGAACGTGGCCCCGCTCCTCGCCATCGAGGCACTCATGGTGCAGTTGAGGCCGCGGGGTGCCCCGCGTCCGCCGGCGGGCTGACCGGGCTTCGCAGCCCTGGTCGGGTCGGGGCGGCCCGCCGGCAGCGTGGTGCGCCGCGGGTGGAGGTGACGGTGCGATCCGCGTCACCGTCACCGGGAGACCGGTGGACGGAGCCGAGGGCACCGGTGACGCGGGAGCTGTGAGACGTCAGCGGACGGAAGTGGATGGTGCGGTCGGGGTGGAACGGGCACGGACAGGGATCGGACGGACGGCTCTGCTGGTCGTGGTGCTGACCACGGCGTCACTCGGCGCGGGTTGCACAGGGGTCTGGCCCGGAACGCCGGATCCCACGCCGTCGCGGGTGACCGGGTCCGGGGTCGCGCCCGACGCCGTCGGTGACCCGGCGGAGGACCCACGGCTGACCCGCTTCTACCGGCAGCGGCTGAGCTGGCGGGGATGCTCCGGCGGGGTGGAGTGCGTCTCGCTGACGGTCCCGGTGGACTGGGCGAGACCGGAGGGGGCGACCATCGACGTCGCCCTTGCCCGGAAAAAGGCGTCGGGGGATCGGCTGGGCGCGCTCGTGTTCAACCCCGGCGGCCCCGGGGTCGCCGCGCTGCCGTACGTGCGAGCGAGCGAACAGCTGATCGGAGACACCCTGGCCGAGCACTACGACTTCGTGGGGTTCGACCCACGCGGCGTCGGGGAGTCGGCTCCGGTCCGATGTCTGACCGACGCCGAGACCGAGCGGATGTCCGCCGCCGACTCCACCCCGGACGACGCGACGGAACTCGCCCGTACGGTCGCCGATCTCAGGGACTTCGGCGAGGCCTGCCGGCGGAGGACAGGCGAGCTGCTCGGGCACGTCGACACCCTCAGCGTGGTGCGGGACCTGGACGTGCTGCGGGCGGCACTGGGGGAGCGGGTGCTCACGTTCTGGGGCGCCTCGTACGGCACCCTGGTCGGGGCCCGGTACGCGGAGACCTTCCCGTGGCGGGTCGGCCGGATGCTCCTGGACGGCGCCGTCGACCCGTCGCTGACGTCCGAGCAGTACCTGGAGGGTCAGGCCATCGGGTTCGACCGGGGACTGCGGCGCTACGTCGCCCACTGCCAGGGACGACGCCGGTGTCCGCTGACCGGGGACGTGGAGCACGGGCTGCGCCAGCTCGGCGACCTCGTGGCTGCCACCGACTCCGCGCCCCTGCCCACCGACGGGAGCCGGAAGCTCACCCAGAGCCTGCTGATCACCGGGCTGGCGCAGGGCCTGTACGACGACGGGTCGTGGGACGGGCTGACCGACGGACTACGGGAGGCGTTCTCGGGCGAGGGGACCGAGCTGCTGAGCATGGCCGACCAGTACCTGGACCGGGACCGCAAGGGGCGCTACGGGCAGGTCAACGCGGCCAGCCCCGCCGTCTTCTGCCTGGACCACCCCGAGTCGAGGACCCCCGAGCAGATCCGAACCGACGCGTCCGCCGTGCAGGACCGGCTGTCCCCGCTCGGTGGGGCCATCGCCTGGGGAGCCCTGGGCTGCGCGAGCTGGCCGGAGCCCGGTGCCGTACCGGATCGACCGGTCGACGCCGACGGTTCGGCCCCCGTCCTCGTGGTGGGGACGGTCGGAGACCCCGCGACGCCCTACGAGTGGGCGCAGGCGCTGGCCGGTCAGTTGTCCTCGGCGAGGCTGCTGACCTGGGAGGGGAGTGGGCACACGGCCTTCCGCAGAGGCAGTGACTGTGTCGACGCGGCTGTCGAGGCGTATCTCGTCTCGGGCGCCCTGCCCGCCGAGGGCACCCGATGCCCGGCATCCGACGGATGACCGACGGGCCGGCGAGGCTGCCCTGACCGCGTGACCGGTGCGTGGTTCGCCCGCAGTCGGCGTCGTGGAGCGGGCTCGGCGGCAGGTGCCCATATGCGAGCAAGGCCGCCCGCCGGACCCCGTATACTCGTCCACCGTGCCGCTACTGCGGCGCGTGCCGCCTTAGCTCAGTCGGCCAGAGCGACGCACTCGTAATGCGTAGGTCGTCGGTTCGATTCCGACAGGCGGCTCCGACATCATCGCAGGTCGGCCCCGGTTTCCGTACCGGGGTCTTCCTCTTCCGGCCCTTCATTTCCTTGATCAGTCCGCACTGAGTCCGCAGTCCCCGCCCGGTGCATCTCGTCGAGTTGATCGGCCAGGGTGTCGAGGTCGTCGCCGAACAACCCGGCGTAGACGTCGAGGGTCATCGCGGCCGAGGCGTGGCCGAGCATCCGCTGCACGGCCTTGACGTTGCCTCCTGCGGCAACAGCGAGGCTGGCGGCGGTGTGGCGGAGGTCGTGCGGCGTGAGTCCGACCAAGCCGACCGCGATGGTGGCCGGGCCGAAGAACCGGTGCCGGAAGTTGGTGTTGCGCAGGAACCCACCGCCCGGCGCGGTGAACACGAGGTCGTCCGGTCCGCGCCCGGCGATGTGCTCGGCGAGCTGACCGAGGAGGAACCGGGGGACGGGCACCGAGCGTCGCTGATGGTTCTTCGGGGTGCCGACCACGAGCTTCCCGGCGACCTCCGCGGTGGCCTCCACGACCAGGATGCGGCGCCGGGCCAGGTCGACGCGACGGACCCGCAGCGCGGCCAGCTCACCCCACCGCAACCCGGTGTAGGCCAGGACCAGGACCAGCAGCCGGTAGGAGCCGCAGGCCTCAGCGAGCCGGTTGACCTCCTCGACGGTGAGGAACCGCAGTTCGGACCTGACCACCCGGGGAAGCCGGATACCGCTGGCCGGGTTGGACGGCAGCCGACCGTCCTTGACCGCCAGGTCGAGCATCAGGGAGAACACCCGGTGGGCGTAGCGGATGGTGGCCGGGGCGAGCTGCCGGTCGGCCAGCCGTTGCACCCAGGTCACCACGTCGCCGTGGGTGATCCGGGACAGCGGGACGTTCTCCCAGGTCGGCAGGACGTGGCAGCGCACCGCCACCTCGTAGCGTTCCCGGGTGGAGGGCTTGAGGTGGGCCAGGCCGCCGAGCCAGGTCTCGGCCCACACCCGAACGGTGATCTTCCCGAGGTTGGGGTCGATCCACTCGCCGCGGCTCTTGGCGATCTCGACCTGGGCCAGCCACCGGGTGGCGTCGATCTTCCGGTCGAAGTGCTTGGCGCGTTCCCGGCCGCTGGGGTCGCGGTAGCGGGCTCGCCACCTGCCGTCGGGGCGCTTCTGGATGTTGCCCATCAGGCGGCTCCCCTGCACTTGGTGACCAGCCACCGGCGCACTTCGTCGGGGTCGTAGCGCAGGTGCTTACCGACCCGGAAGGCCTCCGGACCGGTGTCGAGGTAGCGCCACTGGTAGAGCGTCTCGACCGGGACGACGAGGAAGTCGGAGACCTCCTGGACGGTCCACAGCCGCTCGCAGGTCGGCAGATCGGTGGTGTCCGGCTCGGTGGCCGGGAGGGCGGATCGGGGTCGGCGGGGCATGTCGGGTGCTCTCACTTCCTTCGAGTTGACGATCGGGGCGGTCAGGCGGCCGGCTCCTGGTGGTGCTGGCCGAGTTGGTGGGTGAGTTCGTCGCGGGCGGTCTGGTGTTGTTCGCGGGCGCGGGCGGCTGCGGTGGTGGCCAGGAGGGCGTCGCCGGTGGTGTGCCAGCCGGTTCCGGCGTAGGTGAGGTGGCCGATGAGGAGGGTGGTGTCCTCGCCGTCCAGGTCCTCGTCGCGGCGTGCGTGGTCGAGGTCGGGGCGTGCCTGTCGGCGGCGCCAGGTCTTCCGCGCGGCGCGGAGGGCAGTGAGGGTGGTGGAGTAGCGGCGGGATTTGGTGGAGAAGTGGCCGCCGAAGCCGAGCATGTGTGCCCACCTGCGGAGCCGAGCGAAGGAGATCCGGTCAGGGGCATCCAGCTCCACCTGCGCGCCGGGGCGGCCGAGGTGCCAGCACGCGGCGATGAGGCGTCCGACGTGGGTGGCGGGGTCGGTGTGGATGCCGATGGTGGCCTCGGTGATGCGGGCGGAGAGGTGGCCGGTGTCCTCGGTGGACTTGGTGGCGTACTTGGCGAGGTAGGCCGCGACGGCCCGCTCGGAGATCTCGGTGACGTCGTTTCCGGCGCGGACGGCGCGGCAGTCGACTTGTTGGCCCCAGGTGATGACCCACCCGTCGGGCTTGTCTGTGTGTCCGGGGGTGGTGAACGCGGTGTGGGCGGCGGCCTCGAGGAGGATCGCGCGCAGCTGCTCGGGGTCGGTCCCGGCCGGTGGGGGCATCGGGTGGTCGGGGTCGCTGTCGAGGTGGTCAAGGCGGATGAGGGCGTGGAAGTGGACCACGCCGCGGGTCTGCATCTCGGCGACCTTCGCGAACGAGGCCCGCACCCGCAGACGGCGCAACGCCTTGGCGGCGTGGTCGATGGTGCGGCGCCACAGCTCCCCGGCCATCACGTTGAAGGTGACCTGGTGGTCGTGGTCGTAGCAGTCCAGGCACAGCGGCCGACCGAGCATCGGGTCGCCGTCGGCGTGGACCCGGTTGCAGCGCAGGTCCCTCCCGTGGGCGCAGTACCGGGGACGGCGGGAGGGACGGCAGGTGCGGGCGCGGGTGCCGTGACCGGTGGGGGTGGTCTTGGGGCCGGTGGCGCGTTGGGAGTGCACCGGCCCGAACGACGGCGCGGTGAGGGTCAGGAAGTACACCGGGTGGGTGGTGACGGTGTCGGGGATGCCCTTGCCGCCGATGAGTCCGGCGGTGATGAGCTGGTAGGTGTCGGCGCGGTAGACGGCGGAGCAGGCGGGGCAGGCGGTGGCGCGGCGGTTGCCGCAGGAGGCGTAGACCACCCCATCCGGCAGCGTGGCCGTGGGGGTGGAGGCGGTGATCTCCCCCGTGGCGGTGTTGACGGTGTCGATGCGCCCAGTCAGGCGGATGGGGCGGGTGCACTCCCCGGCGTGCAACACATGGGCCAGCCACCGGTCGTAGTCCGGGGAGGAACCGCGGGCGAATGCGGTACGGGCGCAGTCCGACGCCCAGGGCCCCGACGTCGGGCGAGGCACGCTCCCGGGTCCTGGTCCTGGCCGTGGCCGTCGTGGTGGTGGGTGTGGCGGGGTGCGGGCACCAGCGGCGGAACGCTGGTGGTCGCGGCGACGGCCTCAGTCCCCGGCACCGGGCCATGGGTGTCGGGGACCAGGGTCGACGTCGCGGCAGGCGACGCGAGGGGTTTCACCGTCAAGACCTCCTTGACGCCGAACCGATTGCCGCCGGGGCAGCGGGTTCGGAGGTCGGGGCGGACTGGACGACGGTGACGACGAGGCGACAGGCGGGGCACTGCTCGTCGCGGGGCAGGCGGCGGCCGCAGTCGATGAACCGGACCCGCCGCCCCTGGACGTAGACCGGGACGGGGCCGTGGCAGTACCCGCCCGGTTCGACGGCGACGATGCGGCGGACGGTGGCCCACCTCGTGGGGTGGGTGACCTCGACGGTGACCCGGGTCATGACCGCACCACCCCGAACTGCTGGGTGAGATCGGTGCAGGCCAAGGGGTAGCCGGCTACCAGGTGACCGAGCACCGAGTGACCGGTGATCGGGTGGGTGGGTCGGGTGGCCCGGGAGGCCGCCCCCAGGGGTGCAGGGGTGGTCTCCCGGGCCTGGTGACCCCGAGTGGTGCCGGGGGTCATAGCTGGCCCCAGCGTTGCTGTGCCGCCTGGCGGGTGACGCCGAGGCGGGAGGCGATGTCGGCCCAGGAGTACCCGAACCGACGCAACCCCGTGACAGCCACCGCCAGGGCGTGGTCGACGTCTCCGGCGAGGGCGAGGAGGTCCGGGAGGGCCTCGACGTCTCCTTCGGCGACGCGGCGTCCTGCGGCCTTGATGGCGCGAGCGCAGAACGCGGTGTAGGCGTCGTTCTCCACCGTGGCCCGGCGCCTGGTGCGGTCCCGCTGGGTGCGGGGCTCGGGTGTCAAGGCGCCGTTGACGGTGTTCATGCCCGAGGTCCCTGCCTCGGGTGTCGCGGTCCGGGGGGTCATGACCGCACCGCCTGGGGGGCGTAGGCGGCGGTGACCCCGCTGGTGGGGTGTCCGGCGTGGAGCATCCGGTCGTGGACGGCGACGAAGTAGTAGGCCTCCGTCTCGGAGCCGAACACCATGGAGGTGGCCTGGCAGTCGGGGCAGACGAGCTGGAACCCGACCACCA